>NZ_VPBF01000044.1:0-22214 GCF_013418865.1 Acinetobacter sp. YH12117 | reverse complement strand
AAACCAATCAATTAATGAAAATATATTCGATTAATCAACCAGTAAAAATCCACACAAGTTGTTCTTCATAATCTCTTAATGATCTTTCCAACACCTCGTCAGTGCCAGAAGCTGGACTCAAAACACTCGACAACTCAGCGATCCGCCTCGTTCATCACCGTGTATCTCGTCGGTATGGGGTGCATTATAGGACAATTTCTTACACACGCAAGTGCTTTTAGCATCTTGTTTTATCGAGTGTTTCTTTTTTATGCACCAATATGGAGCATTTTTACCCGATCTTTGAAATAAACTTCTAATTTTAAAGCAGAAATATTTAATTTATATTTCTGCTTTTTATTTTCGTTAATTTTTTGCCGTTGCCGGTTTTATCTTCACACTCAGGATTTTCACCGGTTGAGCCGGAACATTCTGGTGCACACCAACATTGCGGGTCGGTACTTTGGCAATTTTATCGACCACATCCATCCCCTTGGTAACACGGCCAAACACAGCATAGCCAGCATTACGTGGACTTTTATTCAGGAAGTCGTTATCGACCAGATTAATAAAAAACTGGCTTTTGGCTGAATCAGGATGATTGGTTCGTGCCATCGCCAAAGTACCACGCTGATTGCTCAGGCCATTATAGGATTCATTTCTGACCGGTGGACAGGTATTTGGACGTTCCACCATGGCTGCATCCATACCGCCGCCCTGAATCATAAAGCCCGGAATGACGCGATGGAAAATAGTACCGGTATAAAAACTGCTGCTGACATATTTTTCAAAATTGGCTGCTGACAACGGCGCTTTGTCGTTAAACAGTTCAATTTCAATATTGCCCATGGAAGTTTTCATTTCAATCATTGAATTGGCAGCCCATGCAGAGGCACTAAAGGCAAGGCTGGCGGCCATAAGAACGCTACGTTTTAACATTTCTTTACGAATCCGTGGTTTGATGTTTTGCTTCACTTATATTAATTGTTCAGTATGAAGAAAACATTAGCTGTTCCTTTCAAATCCTGAGAATAAGATGAATAACAATATCCAGAACCAGATTTTTGCGCATCCGCCTTGGCGCTTACACGGCGATGCTTTTATTTTGAATTATTGGCTGAATCCTTTTTTCCTGAAAACAGCCAAACGTTTTCGGCTGGCTCCGTCTCCTTTAGGACGCATGGTCAATGTAATGCTGATCCGTTATCAGGATTCGCCAGTGGGTCCGTATGATGAACTGTTAATTATGGATCATCCTTTATTGTATAAGCATCGCTTGTCGACCATCCCCAAGATTTATGTCTCGACTCAGGCCTCTTTAGTGCATGGCCAGCAGTTATGGGGCATTCCGAAAGAGCTGGCCGAATTTGAATGGCTGGAAAAAGAAGGTCGCACCTATTGTATTGTGCGTCATCAGCAGCAAGAGATGTCAATTTGTCTGGAGCGGCCGAAAAACAGCACCTCGTTTTATATCAATAGTCACCATATTCCGGCTTCATTCTTATCCATTCAGCAGGTCTGGCAAGGCCAGCGCTACCAGTTTAGTCCGAAATTTCGCGGCCGTTTATCTAAACTCAAAACGGTGGAATGGCAAAATACCCAGGATATTTTTCCTGATTTTTCCCAGGCCCGACTATTACAAAGTTTTTATGTGCCGGAGTTTGATCTGTTATTCCCCGAAGCGCAGATTAAAACCAAAACCGCTGTTCCACGTGAAACCAGAAAAAATCTGAGTCGGCCTTTTTAAGTTACCCCTTTTAAAAGAAGCGTGGTCGATCCCAAAATTTTCTGAAATTCTTGCCCAGCTCGAGCGTGAGTTTTTTAGCACGGCGCGAAACCGGGGTTAAATTAATAAAACCATGGGTCTGGTCGGTATATTCCTTATATTGGACTTTGACCCCTTGCTGACGCAGCTTGTGCGCATAAATTTCCGCTTCATCGTGCAGCACATCATGCCCGGCCGTCACAATAAAGGTCGGCGGCAGTTTTCTTAAATTGCCGTAGGTTGGTGAAATCAGGGCATCATCCAGTGCCATATTGTGCTGTAACGCATAATACTCGGTGACGAAATCAATATCCTGCTCAGTCAGCACCAGACCATCTTTATAGGCAAAGAACGACGGATGACGGCTTTTAAAATCCACCACTGGATAAATCAGTAACTGGGCATGCGGTGCATAGGCGGTATTTTTACTACGCTGTGACACCACGGTAGCAATATTGGCACCAGCACTGTCACCCGCCACGGCAATACGGTTTTTCAGAATATTAAATTGACGGCGATGCTGATACACCCAAGCCAAAGCATCTTCACAGCACTGAATCAGCTGTGTCGGTGAAACCTCGGGGGTCAGTGGATAATCGACACTGACCACCTGCGCCTGAGCGGCATGCGCCAATAGCCGGCAAACTTCATCATGGGTATCGAGATTGCCCACCACAAAACCACCACCATGATAAAACACAATCAACGGCAGTTTTTTATGCGGTGCAGGATGATAATAACGGGCTGAAATGGTGCCACTTTGCAGGCTTAAACGTAAATCTTCGACCCGTTTGACATAGGTCGGCTGTTTACGGATCGCCTTCATCTGAGTATCAAAAGCCTGACGCGATTGCGCCGGATTTTCGCCAATAAAACCGATACGCCCCTGCTTGATTTGGGCCGCCATCATGCATTTAATGAGGGGATCAAGTTGCGGATACTGATAAGGATAGCCCAAGGCGCGCGCCAGTGATTCCTGCGCCACACACGGTAAATGATCGAGTGTTCGCACCACCGTACCCTGACTGTTATCAATGATTTTTTGCAGTTTCTGTTGATACGCACTCATCTATCATCTTCCTTTTTTATTCATTCTTCACATTTTCTACATGATCAGTAGTTTAGTGACTATTTCGTTATAGAAGTCCAGTCATCGACCTACATATTCAGAATTTATATACGCTAATCTTATTTCTATAAGGTGTCATTGACAATTTTGATGATACAGAGGGATTGATTTTGCTAATCCGGATAGAAAAAGGACGCTCACCATGTCTAGAAAACTCCTCTTGGTTTCCTGTGCGACCGTATTTTTAGCGGTCGGTTGTGTCGCGTTCCCTGAAGATGGCCACTACAATGGCCGCTATGATCACCGTTATGACCGGGATTACGACCGTAACTATGATTATCGCCGCATGACAGAACGTCAGCGTTGGGAATATGAACAACGTCAAAAACGCTTACAGCAACAACGCCAACGCGAAGCGCAGTGGGATCGACAAAAACGTGAACTGGAACGTAAACGTGCCGAACAAAGCCGTCAGCAGTTACAACGGGAACGCGAACGACGCGCCGAACTGAACCGTAAACGCCAGCAAGTCGAACGCAAACAGCAAGAGCAGCGTAAAAAACGGGTCGAAGAACAGCGTAAACGGATGGAAGAATATCGCAAACGGCAACGTGACCGTCGTGATTAATCCTGTATTTGACAGCGTGCGTGCGATGCACAGTTTAAAAACCCGAAAACCTGGCTTTCGGGTTTTTATTTTGCCGTATGCATTTATTTAAAAGCACTGGAATAGAAAAATAACAGCCTTCCATAATACTAGTGAAAATAGCATGGCCTTCCCTGGCCGGTTTTCGTTGAATATCCCTGTTGAGAAATTAAATCTTCCTCCCTGATTTAAATGATGGTCCTGTTTCATTTGAAATAGACAGCGTTGAATTTAGGGCTGTGGCTGTGCCTCGACTGCCGGTGCTTCCGACCCTGCTGGTGCAGCAGCGGCCGGGGCAGTGACTTCTGCGGCTACGCCCACTTCAGCCCCCGCTTCTACCGGCATGGTAGTCACCTGTACCGTTTCAGGTTGCTCCGGATTTTGTGCCACTTCTGGTGCCTGTGCCGTTTCATGACTGCTACAACCTACCACCGCCAGTCCAGCAAACAAGGCCACAGCCAATACACCCATTTTTTTCATCATTCGATCCTCATTCATTGAAAAATACAAAGTCCAACTTTGCGCTGGCTATACTTTCAAAATTTCAGCACTGGCTGGGCAGATAAAAAGTTAAATTTTTATATCCACCGGTACGAGTTATGCAGTTTTTTATAAACATGAAGATGCAGCTATTTTTACAGCCAATGGAAGGAATCAGCAGGATTAATCTGCTGTTTTTGTTATAGATTACAACAATAAAAAAGAACGAAAGTGCAGAATTATTTTAGAGGAAGAAAACAGCGTGCTCTACACAACATACGGCTAGTTTTGCGAAAAGATAACAGTGTAAATGCGGCACTTTTAAATCTTTAGGGCAAAAAAAAGGCTTATCCAGAGGGCGGATAAGCCAGAAAACACATTTCAAGAAAATATCAAAAGAAACTACAGCGATAGAATCTGGGCGCAATCATACAAAGTTGACCTTGCCCTGTAAAATAGTATTTTTCACTCATTCTGATCGTTTTTATGTATAAAGAATAATCAACTTAAAAATTTTGTATAGACGACTCAACAGCATCTACAGAATTTATCCGGACTTAAAATTAAAATCATTTTCCCATAAATTGGGGTTTCAGCCTCGTAGTATCTTCCTGCACCCTCCCTGCTAAAAAGATCAAAAATTAAAAGAATGTATGTTTTTTCAGCAAATTTCTGCAGATTTAATGACTGGCACCGCTTGAATTTTTATCCCCTGCCCCGACTTCTTTAATAATTACGAAATTCATCACTCATGGCAGTTCAGAATGAACCAGTCAATACTGATGCCAGAAGGACTGTACATGTTTAAGAACCCATTTAAACGGAGTAAATCAATGGCAACCGAGCACAACCAAGACGCTCAAGATCTGCAACAAGAGCAAGTAGAACAAGATACTACCCAAACTCAAGCTGAAACCGAGCAGGCAGACGTTTCCGTTGAGTCTTTACAAGAACAGATTGCGCAGCTCGAAGGCGATTTAAAACTTGAAAAAGCGCGTACCGCCAATGCAGTGTATGAAGCGCAAAAGAGTGTCGAGCGTATTCAGCGTGAATCTGAAAAGCATAAAGAAGCAGTGCTGGAGAAATTTGCCAAAGAACTGCTCGATAGCGTAGATAACCTGGAACGTGCTATTGCCGCAGCTGGCGAAGAAAAAACCCCGCTGTCTGAAGGGGTGGAACTGACGCTGAAATCACTGCTGACGACTTTAGAGAAATTCGGCATTGTGGCGGTAGATACCGCGAACGGTTTCAATGCAGATTTACATCAGGCGGTGGGCATTGATCCAACAGCCAAAGCCAACGAAATTGGCAATGTACTGCAAAAAGGTTATAGCTTAAATGGCCGTTTATTGCGTCCTGCAATGGTTATGGTCGGCGCTTAAGCCTCATAAATTCGGGAGTTGGTGAAATTTTTTCATATTTTTAACTTGAAAAAAATTGAACGGCTCTCATATCGGATAACAAGTGTAAAGCACAATAAAATTTTTGAGGAAACATCCAAATGGCTAAAATCATTGGTATTGACTTAGGTACAACCAACTCATGTGTTGCGGTACTTGAAGGCGATAAAGTTAAAGTAATTGAAAACGCTGAAGGCGCGCGTACAACTCCATCTATTATTGCGTATAAAGATGGCGAAATCCTGGTCGGTCAGTCTGCGAAACGTCAAGCAGTAACTAACCCGAAAAACACATTGTTCGCAATCAAACGTCTGATCGGTCGTCGTTATGAAGACCAAGCGGTACAAAAAGATATCGGTCTGGTGCCATACAAAATCATCAAAGCAGACAATGGTGATGCTTGGGTTGAAGTTAACGACAAAAAATTAGCACCACAGCAAATCTCTGCAGAAGTTCTGAAAAAAATGAAGAAAACTGCGGAAGATTACCTCGGTGAAACTGTTACTGAAGCAGTTGTAACCGTTCCTGCATACTTCAACGATGCACAGCGTCAAGCGACTAAAGATGCCGGTAAAATTGCTGGTTTAGACGTTAAACGTATCATCAACGAACCTACTGCTGCGGCGTTAGCGTTCGGTATGGACAAGAAAGAAGGCGACCGTAAAGTTGCAGTCTATGACTTGGGTGGTGGTACTTTCGACGTATCGATCATTGAAATTGCGGATCTTGATGGCGACCAGCAAATCGAAGTATTGTCGACTAACGGTGATACATTCCTGGGTGGTGAAGACTTCGATAACGCATTGATCGATTACCTGGTTGAAGAGTTCAAGAAAGAACAAAACGTCAACCTGAAAAACGATCCACTGGCGTTACAACGTTTGAAAGAAGCGGCTGAAAAAGCAAAAATCGAGCTTTCTTCTTCAAATGCAACTGAAATCAACCTGCCATACATCACAGCTGATGCGACTGGTCCTAAACACTTGGTGATCAACGTAACACGTGCGAAATTAGAAGGTCTGGTTGCAGACCTGGTTGCGCGTACCATCGAACCTTGCCGTATTGCACTGAAAGATGCAGGTCTTTCGACTTCTGACATCTCTGACGTAATCTTGGTTGGTGGTCAGTCTCGTATGCCACTTGTCCAACAAAAAGTACAAGAGTTCTTCGGTAAAGAGCCACGTAAAGACGTGAACCCTGACGAAGCTGTGGCAATGGGTGCTGCAATCCAAGGTGCTGTACTTTCGGGTGACAAGAACGACGTTCTTTTACTTGACGTAACACCGCTTACACTTGGTATTGAAACAATGGGTGGCGTGTTAACTCCAATCATCGAGAAAAACACCACAATCCCTGCGAAAAAATCACAAGTGTTCTCTACAGCGGCAGATAACCAACCTGCAGTAGACATTTCGGTTTACCAAGGTGAACGTAAAATGGCTCAACAAAACAAATTGTTGGGTAACTTCCAGTTGGGTGATATCCCACCTGCACCACGTGGTGTGCCACAAATTGAAGTATCATTCGACATCAACGCGGATGGTATCTTGAAAGTGTCTGCGAAAGACAAGAGCACGGGTAAAGAGCAATCGATCCAGATTAAAGCAAACTCAGGTTTGTCTGATGCTGAAATCGAAGCGATGATCAAAGACGCTGAAGCGAATGCTGAAGAAGACCGTAAGTTTGAAGAACTGGCAAAAGCACGTAACGAAGCAGATGCCCTGGTTTCTTCTGCTCAAAAAGCAGTAAAAGATCTTGGCGAACAAGTGACTGCTGATGAGAAAACTGCGGTAGAAACAGCAGTTTCAGAACTTGAAGCAGCAACCAAAGAAAATGACGTTGACGCGATCAAGGCGAAAACTGAAGCGCTGCAAAACATCATCATGCCAATTACGCAACGTGCGTATGAAGCAGCCCAAGGCCAAGGCGGTGCGCAAGGTTTTGACCCAAATGCCTTCGGTGGTGATGCAGGTCAACAGCAAAAAGCGGACGATGGCGTTGTCGATGCTGAGTTCACTGAAGTGAAAGATGACAAAAAATAATTTGTCACTTTAAACAAAAAGACCGCGCGTAAGCGCGGTTTTTTTATATCTGCTTGAAAGCAAAAAAGACTTGTTTCATCTCTGCGGCTTTTTTAAGCTAGTTAGACATCCCCATCTGGCCTACTCTGCTTGACCGTTTTCCCTGCTATATAAAGGAAAGAAAATCGATTAATCACAGAGATACAGGTGTGTAGTTAATTATCCCCTTCTCTACAGGAAGTCCAATCTGCGTGATGCGTCCCTTAATCCTGATTGTGTTACTGCTGTTTGCCGCCATGCTGTGGTATCAGAACCAGCAGCATCCGCAGTTGCAGCACAACAGCCTGCTGACCCGGATTCAGGCACCTTTGGATACCCGATTGCGTTACCGGATTGCCGAAGTGGACCCACGCTTTGGTTTAAGCCATGCCGAAGTAGTGCAACTCGCCCAACAGGCCACACAAATCTGGACAGAGGGTACTGGTCAGGACTATTTTGTCTATGATCCACAAGCGCGACTGGCAATCCGCCTGATTTATGATGAACGCCAATATGAATCGGAACAGCGTCGCCTACAGATGGGCCAGATTGAGCAACAGCAGCAGCATTGGGAACACCAGCAGACCCAAGTGCAGACAGTCAAACAGCAGATTCAGCAACTGAACCAGCAGCTGGCCTTTAAAAATGCCCAGTTACAGCAACAGCTGAATGCCTATAACCAGCAGGTGCAGCAGCTGAACCAGCAAGGCGGTGCATCGGCCACACAGCGCAGCTCTTTAAACCAGCAGCGCCAGCAACTTGAACAGCAAACCGCCAGTTTACAGGCTGAAATTCAACAGTTTAATGTGCGTATTGCAGGCTTGAACCAACAGGTCGATGCCCTCAACCAGCTAAATCAGTCAATTGATGCTTCGGTGCAGCAATTTAACCAGCGCTTTCAGCCGCGTTTATTTGATAAAGGCAGTTTTGATGGTAAAAGTATTCGCATCTATGAGTTTCAGTCAGCTGCCGACCTGCGTTTAACCTTGGCACATGAATTCGGTCATGCCTTGGGCTTGGGGCATACCCATGATCCACATGCCCTGATGCATCCTCTCATGCAAGAGCAAAATCTGGATCATTTTCAGCTAACTGCCGCCGATTTGGCACTTTTACAGCAGCGTTAAATACATTTGATGCTTTTCATTACAAGTTAATCTAGAAAACCGGGGCTTTATCGCCAACAGCACTGCCCTCTCTGACTATTTCATGTTATTGTGAAAGCCGCAATTTCAACAGGAATGTTTGTGGAGATTAATGTGAGTTACTACCATATTTTGATTGAAGTAAATGACCACATCAGCACGATTGAACAAACGCGTGATATTGAACTGTTTGATATCGTCGATATTCAGCCGTATCTCTACTCTATTCTATTGCCATATTTTAATGAGCAGATGATTGAACTCGAAGAAGAAAATGTCGAGTTTGAAGATATCCTGCATTTAGAAATTAAACAGACCCTGTTGCCGGTCAATCACCTGATTGAAGAAGAACAAAAATTGCTGCCAAGTGATACCGATGTCACCATTACAGCCTATGAAGTGTTTAACAACCGTGATTTGAGTCAGGATGTAACCACGGTGATTTTTGATATTTTAGAAGCCGTGAAGATTGATACCTCAGATATTGAATAAACATCCGGGCGCCATAAGGCGCCCTTTTTTATTGCTTATTTATTGCAGCATCATCAGTTTGGCATTTTCATTACGAAAAGCGCGTAACACCTGCTGTCCGGCACGCCCGGTTGGACTTAAGCCCAAGCGGATCTGTTCCTGACGAATGGCCTGACGGGTTTTATCACCAATCAGGCCATCTACCGCACCAATATCATGGCCGCGATTTAATAAAAACTGCTGGATTTCACGACGTTCTGCGCGTGAAGTGCCCGGATCATCGGTAGGCCATGCCGTCACAAACGGGCCTTTGCCCTGTAAACGGTCGGATAAATGCGCAATGGCCAAGGCATAACTTTCCGCGGCGTTATAACTGTAAATGGCATCAAAGTTTTTAAACACCAGGAAAGCCGGGCCATTGCCGCCTGCCGGTGTCAGCAAACCGGCCTGACTGCTGCCTGAAAGATTGCCCTGAATCAAGGCACTGCCATCGGCTCGTACTAGCCCACGATTGACCCAGCTGCTTAAGGATTTTTTATTGCGGCGCCCTTCTCCACTGACTGACATGCCTGCGGGCAATTTCACTTCAAAGCCCCACGGCTGTCCGCTTTGCCAGCCACGTTTTTTCAGGAAATTGGCGGTTGATGCCAAGGCATCAGTGGTGCTTGAGACCAGATCACGGCGGCCATCACCATCAAAATCCACTGCCAGTTCTTCATAGGTCGATGGCATAAACTGGGTATGACCAAATGCCCCGGCCCATGAGCCTCTGAGCTGATCTTCACGCACATCGCCGCGTTGTAAAATACGCATGGCGGCAAAGAATTCGCCGCGGAAATAACTCTGACGGCGGCCTTCGCAGCTTAAAGTACCTAAAGCCTGCAATAACGGATAACGGCCAGAAATATCGCCAAAATTACTTTCTACGCCCCACACCGCGACCACGGTTTCTGGCGGTACCCCATAAGCTGCTGCAACCCGGTTCAGCACCTCACGGTGCTCGGCCAGTTTTTGCTGGCCCAGTTGTACGCGTTCTTCATCGACCAGACCAGACAGATAATCCCAGATTGGCGTCGAAAATTCCGGCTGATAATTCAGGCGTTCAATCACGGAATAATCTGGCGTTAAATTTTGGGTATAGCGGTCATAAGTACTGCCACTGACGCCCTTGGCCATGGCCTGACCGCGTAAATTGGCCAGACAGGCCTGGAAATTATTTTGAGGCTGGATGGTGCTTGGCACCGGCGCCGTGGTGGTGACCGGCTGACCGTTAATAATCAGTTCTGCATGTAGCTGAGATGCAGCCAATGCCAAAGATCCGAAAACAAAAGCAAAGCGATGCATACTATCCCTTATGTCATTTGAATTTAAAACTGGTTTTACCATAACAGCTGGGCCATAAAATGACAGGGTAAAAACGTAAATTTAAATTTATTTGCTTCATTTTAAATTCATATTTCAGTTTTGAATTTAAAAAATCTTATCCACAGATCTAATCTTGAGTATTTTTAAATTCAAATCTCGGTTTTCTTATTTTTAAATTTAAATTCGTTGTTTTAAATTCATTTTTTCAGACTTCAGCCAGTAAAAGTTATCCACACCCACAAAACAACACGAGTTTTAAATTTAAATCATCATTTTTAAATTTATTTCAGCAAAACTTATCCACAAAAACCCATCCACCGGACCGTAAATCTGTACTTTTTAAATTTAAATTGCAGTTTTTGAATTTATTTCGCAGGTTTTAAATTCAAATTTTTAAATTTAAAACTACAAACAGGTTTGAATTCATAATTTTGAATTTAAAGTTCAGCGGATATTTTAAATTCAAACTGCATATTCAGATTTAAATTTAAAATCTGTGTTTGAATTCATTTTTAATTTTTTCAGATGCTCTGTATTTATGTTTGTTTTTTAGCCATTTATAGTTATAAAAGATCTGGACTGAAGCAATCAAGCCTGTTGTTGAACCAGCCGACCAATGGCAGCTGGCGAAAAAGAGCGCAATCTTGCCCGAATTTCTGGCATAAAAAAAGCGGCCCGCTGAGGGACCGCTGTTTTCATAAACGAATCTGCAGTTAAATGCTCATATCTTCACTCAAGGCCAGCGGATTTGGCAAAATTTTCGCCAGCTGACGGCACAGTGACGTCAGTTCGCGACTGTCGTTTGGCATTAGGGTAATATGCCCGATTTTACGGCCTTCGCGTTCAGTTTTATTGTACAAATGCAGATGTGCACCATTTAACGCCAACACATCTTCCGACTTTGGATGCTGACCAATAATATTCACCATCACCGTTGGGCGCACCACCTCAGTCGAACCGAGCGGCAAACCAGCCACTGCACGGACATGGTTTTCAAACTGTGAACAGACTGCGCCTTCAATCGACCAGTGCCCTGAATTATGCACGCGTGGTGCCATTTCATTGGCATACAGGCCTTTTTCAGTGACAAATAGTTCTAGTGTCAACACACCAACATAGTTCAGATGATTCAGCAAACGTGTAATATAGTCTTGCGCCACCGGTTGCAAGTCAGTGCTGTTCGGTGCCGGTACAATCGAGTGCGACAAAATCCCGTGATGGTGATGGTTTTCAGCCAATGGCCAGGTTTTGACATCGCCATTTTGGCCACGTACCGCAATAATTGATACTTCACGCGAGAAGGTGACAAAACTTTCTGCAATCAGCAAGCCGGCAGGGCCGAGTTCTGCCCAGGCCTGATCAATCTGATCGGCGCTACGCAGCACAAACTGGCCTTTACCATCATAACCGCCAGTCGCGGTTTTCAGTACAATCGGCAGACCTAATTCAGCCACCGCCGCCTGTAAACTGTCCAGCGAATCAACCGCCTTATACGGCGCCACCGGAATCTGCAGCGCATCAAATAGAGCTTTTTCCTGCAGACGGTTTTGCGCAATCGCCAGTGCCTGACGCGGCGGATGCAACGCTTTACTTTGGGTCAAGACATCAACATCGGCCAGCGGGGTATTTTCAAATTCCAGGCTAAATACATCTGCACTCTGGATAAAATCCTGCAAACCGTGTTCAGCTGCGCTTGAATAGACCGTACCTAAAGCTGCAGAAGGGCAATCTGCACTGGCTTCAAAGAAAGTACATTGAATATTGAGTGGTAACGCGGCTTGCGCCATCATGCGGCCAAGCTGCCCACCGCCAAAAATACCAATGGTTTTATTCATAAGGAATGTCCCGTATTACGCCTGACCCGGAATATTGTTGCTGGCCACTTTATCGGTTTGCGCTGCACGGAAATCAGCGACATTTTTCGCAATCTCTGGACGCGTTAAACCCAGAATCTGGGCAGCCATAATGGCAGCATTGGTGGCACCGGCCGGACCAATTGCCAAGGTACCCACCGCAATTCCGGCCGGCATTTGTACAATCGACAGCAGTGAATCGACACCATTTAAAATAGAAGATTTAACCGGCACACCCAGCACTGGAAGATCAGTCTTGGCTGCGCACATGCCCGGTAAATGGGCAGCGCCACCCGCACCGGCAATAATCACCTGAATACCACGATCACGCGCAGTTTCGGCATATTCGAATAAACGGTCTGGGGTACGGTGCGCAGAAACCACTTCCGCTTCAAATGGGACACCAAGCTGCTTGAGCATATTGGCAGTGTGTTCGAGAGTTGCCCAATCAGATTGAGAACCCATAATAATTCCAACGAGAGGAGCGTCTTGTGCTGCGGCCGCATTCATTGCTAATGTTCCAGAGACTAAGTGAAAAAAGATAAATCTCGACGAGAGCCAAGCTTTAATGAATAAGCTCCGTATTATAGACTGAAAAACCGGCTGGCTAAAGTTCGGCGCAAGAATAAAGATTAAAATTATCTGTTTGTAAAACTGAAGAAAATACAATGATGGCAATAGGCCAAAAATACAAAAAGAGGACATACAGCGGTGAAAAAAACGCTATAACTATCAAGATAAAGCTTTTTGTAATGAATAACTTAAGATTAGATTAAAGATATTTTCAGGGCAGTTTCCATGTGGTTCAAACTTAAAATCTGGCTACAAAACCCTTCAGAAAACTTATGGCTGATGCCGGCGCTGGGTGCCATCTTTGCGACATTTTTTTCATTATTTGCCATCGCCAGCCAGTATTTTATTCCGGCCAGTACGGTACCGAATATCAGCATCGACACCTTGGGCAGCTTGCTGGATATTATTGCATCCAGCATGCTGGCAGTGACGACCTTCTCATTGTCGATTATGGTGGCAGCTTTTGCTTCGGCTTCAAGCAGCGGCACACCACGTGCCTATAGCTTGATGATGAGCGATGACAACACCCGGCTGGCCATTTCCAGTTTTATTTCCGCTTTTATTTATGCAGTGATTGCCAAAATTGCCCTGGGGCTGGAGTACTACGGTCCATCCGGACGTTTTGTGCTGTTTATCAGTACCATTCTGGTGCTGATGTACCTGATTTATACCCTAATTCACTGGGTACAAACCCTGTCCAAACTCGGCAATTTAACCACCACCATCGACAAGATTGAAACTGCGGCCAAAAAGGCCTTGGGCCAGTTCCGGCATCAACCGGACTTGGGGGCAACAGGGCAGAAGCCTGCTTTTGCGCCCAGCTTTTGCGTCTATAGCAGCACAACCGGCTATTTTAACCATGTCGATCTGGCCGGACTGGAGCAGATTGCCGCGCAGCAGCAACTGCATTTACATCTGCCATCTATGCCGGGAAAATTTTTAGATCCGATGACTGCGCTGGTCGAGGTCTATAGCCCGCAGGCGCTGTCCGAAGAACAGCAACAGCAGATCCGCGATCAAATTCTGCAGCATCTGATTATTGAAACCAATCGCAGTTTTCTACAGGATCCGCGTTTTTGTCTGCTGGTGATGAGTGAGGTCGGGCAAAAAGCCATGTCGAGTGCAATTAATGATGTCGGGTCCGGCATTAGCGCGCTGAATGCGCTGACCCGGATTCTGATTGACAGTCGCCCGGACCCGGAGGCGACGCGCTGTGATTATCCGCATCTCAGTATTGAGTGCTTTGATCTGCAAGACCTGATTTATGGCAGCTTTATGCCGCTGGCCCGCGATTGTGCCCAGAATCTGGAGTTAAATCAGCGCCTGCTGAAATGCCTGTCGATGATTGCGCAGAATGTGCCGGAACCGGAACTCAGACAGGCGGCCACGCAGATGGCGATGCAGGTGCTACAACGCTGTTTACATCACTTTGATTTCGCACCAGAACGGGCGCTGATTCAAGCGGATTTCGCCGCGCTTTTTCCGCATCTGCCACAGCCTGAATAAGACTTAACTGCTGCGAAAAACGAAGTAAACACAACCGAGCAGGCATAAACCGGCCCAGAGATAATCCAGTTTAAACGGCTGCTTGAACAGATACAGCATAAACGGCACAAAGACCAGCAGGGTCACCACTTCCTGGGTAATTTTCATTTGCCCAAGTGACCAGCCATGCTGGGCCAGCAAGCGCGTGGCCGGAATCATAAAGGCGTATTCGAGCAGGGCAATCATCCAGCCAAACAAAATGGCCTGCCACAGCGGCGCGCCATGCAAAAATTTCAGATGTCCATACCAGGCCAAAGTCATAAAACAGTTGGAAATAATTAACAGCAGTAAAGGGAAGGACATAGGCGGCAGTATCCAGAAAATGTCAGCCTATTGTACGGTTTCAGGCCAAAAAAGCAGTGCAGCCGTGCGGATTTTTTTCACGGTCAGCATCCGCCTGGAAAATGCCTGATTTTTTCGGATTCCAGTCAACGAATCCCTACAAGAATGACTATCTTTTCCGAAACAGCCTTGCTATCGTTGCTGACAATTCAATACATCATGACCAGGCCATCAACAAGAATGGTACGGTCCTACACGCAGTGGAGTAACAGCGGATGCATCTGCATATTTTGGGTATTTGTGGCACTTTTATGGGCTCTCTGGCCTTGTTGGCGCGTGATCTGGGACATACCGTGACCGGTTCCGACCAGAATGTTTATCCGCCGATGTCGACCCAACTGGAAAATGCAGGCATTACCTTAATGCAGGGCTATGACCGCAGCCATTTACAGCCGCATCCGGACTTGGTGATTGTCGGTAATGCCATGAAACGTGGTATTGATGCGGTGGAATATATGCTCAATGCCGGTCTGCCTTATGTTTCAGGTCCACAATTCCTGGCCGATCATGTGCTGCAAGGCAAGCATGTTCTGGGCGTGGCCGGCACCCATGGTAAAACCACCACCACCACCATGCTGGCCTGGGTGCTGGATCAGGCCGGTCTGGAACCGGGCTTTTTGATTGGCGGTGTTCCGCTTGGCTTTAAAGAAAGCGCGCGTTTAGGTGGTGGCAAATACTTCTGTGTTGAAGCCGATGAATACGATTCTGCTTTCTTCGACAAGCGCTCCAAGTTCGTGCATTACCATCCGAAAACTGCCATTTTAAATAACCTTGAATTTGACCATGCCGATATCTTTGATGATCTGGCGGCGATTCAAAAACAGTTCCATCATCTGGTGCGTACCATTCCAAGTGAAGGCTGCATTATTGCACCGGTTACCGAAACTCATATTGATGAAGTGCTGGAAATGGGCTGCTGGACACCGGTGGTGCGTACCTCACTGACTGCTCATGCCCAGGCCGCGCTGTCTGCCGAGCAGTTACAGGCCGATGGCTCACATTTTAAAGTGCTGCAAGATGGCGTGATTCAGGGTGAAGTCTGCTGGAACATGACCGGTCAGCATTCAGTGGCCAATGCCCTGGCAACTATTGCCGCGGCGGCGCATGTTGGTGTATCGATTGAAACGGCCTGTGCCGCCTTGTCCAATTTTGGCGGGGTAAAACGCCGTATGGAGCTGCTCGATACCGTACGCGGCATTGAGGTCTATGATGACTTTGCCCATCATCCGACGGCAATTGACACCACCCTGGAAGGCGCGCGTAAACGTTTAGGTGAACGTAAACTGTGGGCGATTATTGAGCCACGTTCCAATACCATGCGTATGGGCAGCCATAAAGATGGACTGGCACATTCAGCGCGTCTGGCCGATGAAGTAATCTGGTATCAACCGGAAGGACTGGACTGGGATTTACAACCGGTGGTGGCTGCGGCACCAAACAAGGCCAAAATTGCCCGGACGCTGGATGACATTATTCATACCGTCAGCCAGGAAGCAGGCGAGGGCGATGCGGTGGTGATCATGTCTAATGGCGGTTTTGGTGGTCTGCACCAGAAATTATTAAGCGCATTAAAATCGGCTTAAGCACGTTTATTGACCTGAAACATCATTCAACGGGGCTGTAGTTAGAATACTGCAGCCCTGTTTTATTGTCATACAATTCAATAGATTAAAATAAATATACAAATATCTGAATAAAAACGGTTTTTTAGAGATAAACTTGTCATTAACTCCTGTTAAGTTAGAACGATCACATCCTGTGCTATAACGGTTCCTGATGAGGTGAAAAGGCGCAGGCTGTCCCACAATAAGCACAACAAGAGGATGACCACCATGTCCCAGACAATGCAAGCCATGGTTTATCATGGCGCCAATGATATCCGTTTTGAACAGCGTCCACGTCCCCAGATTCTGCAACCCACCGATGCCCTCATCCGCGTGACCAAGTCAACGATTTGCGGTACCGACCTTGGCATCTGGAAAGGCAAAAACCCGGAAATTGAAAGCACCGCAATCGAAAAAACCGGCCAGTTTGATGGCCGTATTCTCGGCCATGAAGGGATCGGGATTGTTGAAGAAGTCGGTACGGCAGTCAAAAATTTCAAACCGGGCGACCGGGTGATTATTTCCTGCGTCAGCCGCTGCGGTACCTGTGAAAACTGCCAGAAACAGCTCTATGCGCACTGTCGCAATGAAGGCGGCTGGATCATGGGTTATATGATTGACGGCACCCATGCCGAATATGTACGAACCCCATTTGCTGATACCTCGCTGTATCCGCTGCCAGAAGGACTGAATGAAGAGGTCGCGGTATTTTTATCAGATGTGTTGCCGACTTCGCATGAAATTGGCGTGCAATATGGCAATGTCAAACCCGGCGATACCATTGCCATTATTGGTACCGGCCCGATTGGGATGGGCTGTCTGCTGACTGCACAATTCTATTCACCGGCACAGATTATTGCGGTGGACATGGATGATAACCGGCTAGCCATGGCCAAAGAACTTGGCGCGACCCATACCATTAACTCGGCCAAAGAAGATGCCATTCAGCGCATTCTGGAGATTACCGATGGCCGCGGGGTCGATTGCGCCATGGAAGCCGTGGGGGTAGAAGCCACCTGGAATATTTGCCAGCATATCGTCAAAGAGGGTGGTCATCTGGCCAACGTCGGAGTACACGGCAAATCGGTGAATTTTGAGTTAAATAAACTCTGGATTAAAAACCTGACCATTACCACCGGTCTGGTCAATGCCAATACCACCGGCATGCTGCTCAAAAGCTGCTGTGCCGGCAAACTGCCGATGGAACGTCTGGCCACCCATCATTTTAAATTTGACCAGTTTGAAAAGGCTTATGAGGTATTTAAACACGCTTCAGATGAAAAAGCCCTGAAAGTGATCATTGATTACAGCTAAGGTCTTTATCGGCAATCAAAAACCACGAGTTCATGCTCGTGGTTTTTATATATTGGCTGCCCCTCCAAAGTCGGCGGCGGGTTCAAGTGCCAGATTTAAGCGGCGACATCAGCCAGGGTGGGCTCGCGTCGAAACATGACTTCAACATAAGAACAGACCGGTACAATCTTGAGCTGTTTTTCCCGGGCAAACTCGACCAGCACATCCAGTAATTGGCGGGCAATGCCTTGGCCACGCAATGAATCATCTACCCAGGTATGGTCGGCGACAATTTTATGTGCGTCCTGCCATTGATAGGTAATTTCAGCAATCCGCTGTCCATCCCGTTCAATAAAAAATGCGCCGCCACGTTTTGCCTCTTGATGTTGAATATCCATTGCTGTCCTGCCTTAAAGTTTATGTGTCATCTGATGAATTAGGGTTGAAGTACATCCTGAATTGACGGGTCTTTTTCAAAAGCCGCTTTGGCATAAGGGCAGAGCGGTATAATCTTGATCTGCTGTTCGCGGGCATAATTGACCGCAGCTTCAACTAAGTGACGTCCCACACCCTGACCACGTAACTGTTCACTGACCGTGGTATGGTCAATAATGATTTTATCTTCGCCAGCACGTGAATAGGTCATCTCTGCCAGACGCTCGCCATTGGCTTCAACAAAAAAGGCCCCTTTGCTGTCATTGTTTTCGTGTTGCACCATCATTTTTATCATATCCTCGCATCTGAATTTTGAGTATCTGCTTTCTGCAGAAAAAAATATAGCATCTGATCTGTAATCTAACATTTTCACTGCATGTTGAAACAATTGCATACAGTCGCTTTTTTCTTGACGAGGAATACACTGTAGCACGCGCTCATTTACATTCGGCCATTTGCACTTTACTTAAAAATATGCAATTCTCTGTCGACTTTGGGGCATTCCCCCAACACAGAATTGTTGAACAAGGGGAGTAGCCTCCTCCAAGCGTTAAAAGCCAGATGAAACTCACTGGTTTTAACGTGTCAGACTATCGTCATTACACTTTGCAAAAAGTCGGTATCTGAGCATTGAATCTGCACAGGCAGGGCAATGTAGGCAAGACCTTGATCACGTTGTTATGGATGTTTTTATTTCATCTGGCAACGGGTCAAGGTTTTTTTATGGCCAATTGTCGGATGTGGAGATTGTATGGAATCTATCGGCAATATCTGGCTGTATCTGGCCTTTTTTGCGATTGTTATGGTCATGCTCGCCATCGACTTTCTGGGCTTTAAACAAAAAGAAGGCCAGACCGTTCAGGTGCGTACCGCCGCTTACTGGAGTATCGCCTGGGTCAGCGTGGCCATGCTGTTTGGTGGTGGCCTATGGCTGTATCTGAAACAGACCGCCGGACTGGATGTCGCCAATACCAAGGTGATGGAATATCTGGCCGGTTATTTACTGGAAAAATCACTGGCCATTGATAACGTCTTTGTCTGGCTGATGATTTTTGCTGCCTTTGCCATTCCACCGGCACTACAACGTAAATTGCTGTTATATGGTGTACTGGGTGCAATTGTGCTCAGAACAATCTTTATTTTTATTGGTGCCTGGTTTGTGCAGGAATTCTCCTGGATTCTGTATCTGTTCGGTGCCTTCCTGGTCTATACCGGCTTTAAATTCCTGCGTGGACAGGACGATGAAGACAGCAATATCGAAGATATGGCGATCCTGAAATGGTTACGCAAACATATGCGGATTACCCCGCAGCTGGAAGGCAGCCGCTTCTTTGTACGTAAAGAGGGCTTACTCTGGGCCACGCCACTCTTTCTGGTGCTGATTCTGGTTGAAGCCTCCGATGTGATTTTTGCGGTGGATTCAATTCCTGCGATTTTTGCTGTGACCAGTGATCCCTTTATTGTCTTGACCGCCAACCTGATGGCGATTTTAGGCTTACGCGCCATGTTCTTCCTGCTGGCCGGTGCAGCCACCAAAATGCATTATCTGCCGTATGGGCTGGGAATTATTCTGGTGTTCATTGGCTTCAAGATGCTGATGCTGGATGTGTTCCATATGCCAATCTGGATTTCCCTAAGCTTTATTGTGATTGTGCTGGCAATTACTGCCTGGCTGTCGATTCGCCACAGTCGCAAGCATCATGAAACCACGCTCTAAAGTGGCCTGATTGATCAAAAAGCCCGTTGCATACGGGCTTTTTTTATTTTCCATATTCAGGGATTACTCTTAAATATCAGTGTATAAGTACTAGATTTAACTGAATATTTTAGAGTTGACCCAGTGGACATCTTGTATTTCACCCAAACTGGCAACAGTTTTGCATGACACCCAATGTCTGTGACTGAATGTTGGATTTTCCATACAGGGCAGCGCTTTTCAGCTACAATCAACCGAAAAAATTAAACAAGTGCAGGTTTTTCATGTCTTCTGTCATTGCAACGACGGCAATTCGCGGCCGCTTCCTCGATATTCAGAATACAGTTGCCCAAGCGCGTGATATTCACGACCAAGTGCGCTATGTAGAAGATGGTTTATTAATCACCCAATACGGGAAAATTCACTGGTTTGGTCCCTGGGAAGAGGGGCAGGTGCATATTCCGGCCGGTGTTTCGGTGCAGCATTATCCCGATCAGCTGATTATACCCGGCTTCATTGATACCCATATTCATTTCCCACAAACCGAAATGGTGGGCGCCTATGGCACCCAGCTGCTGGAATGGCTAAATACCTATACCTTTCCAACCGAAATGCAGTTTGCCGATAAAAGCTATGCCGACAAGATAGCCGCATTTTTTGTGCAGGAACTGCTGAAAAATGGCACCACCACGGCACTGGTGTTCTGTACCGTGCATCCTGAATCTGTCGATGCCCTTTTTGAAGCCGCAGAACAGCACCAGATGCGCCTGATTGCTGGTAAAGTGCTGATGGACCGTCATGCACCCGAGGAACTCTGTGACACGCCAGAACGCGCCTATCAGGAATCTAAAGCACTGATTGAAAAGTGGCATGGAAAAGGCCGTAATTTATATGCGATTACCCCGCGTTTTGCACCGACCTCAACGCCGGCACAACTGGAAAAAGCGCAGCAGCTGAAAGCTGAATATCCGGATGTGTATTTACATACCCATTTAAGTGAAAACAAAAATGAAATTGCCTGGGTCAAAAGCCTGTTCCCGGAGCAAAAAGGCTATTTAGATGTCTATCATCATTATGGGCTGACCGGTTCACGTTCGGTATTTGCGCATTGTGTGCATCTGGAAGAGCAGGAGTGGGACTGTATGCACCAGACCAATTCCGCAATTGCCTTTTGTCCGACCTCCAACCTGTTCCTGGGCAGTGGCCTGTTCCCGATTCATCAGACCTGGCAGAAACAGGTCAAAATGGGCCTGGGCACCGACATCGGGGCAGGGACCTCGTTTAGCCAGCTGCGCACCATTAGCGAAGCCTATAAAGTCCAGCAGCTACTTGAGCAAAACCTGTCGGCCTATGAAGCGCTGTATCATGCCACTTTAGGCGGTGCCAAAGCACTGGATCTGGATGACAAGCTCGGCAATTTCAATATCGGTAAAGAAGCGGACTTTATTGTGCTGGATTTAAACGCCACCGCCTTGCAGACCCTGCGCCAGCAGCACAGCAAAGGCCTGGAAGACAGCCTGTTTGCGCTCATGACCATGGGCGATGAACGGAATATTCAGGCCACCTATATTTATGGACAATGTGCCTATGTCCGCGACTAAACCTATACGCCGGGCGCAACCGAAATGGCGGGTGGCGCTCACGCTGATTGGTCTGGCCTTATTGCTGAAAAGAGACCACCCGGTCAAAAATGCTGTTTTTTTAGACAGCAAAGAGGATGCATCTGACCGCAAGATGTATTAAAATTAAGGCATATTTTGGGGTGTTGCAGGTCAACACCTTTTTTATTTTTTGCTCTTTTAGGGATCTACCCATGACCGTTGATATGAAAGTATTGATTTCTGCTGAAGAAATTCATGCGAAAGTTCAAGAACTTGGTAAACAGATTAATGCGCATTATGCCAATAGCGACAAGGAGCTGGTGTTAATCGGTTTACTGCGCGGTTCTGTGCTGTTTATGGCCGATTTATGCCGGACCATTGAAAAACCGCATGAACTGGACTTTATGACCGTTTCAAGTTATGGCGGCAGTACTGTGTCTTCGCGTGATGTAAAAATCCTGAAAGACCTCGACGGCGAAATTCGTGGCAAAGATGTGCTGGTGGTAGAAGATATTATCGACTCTGGCAATACCCTGAGCAAAGTACTGGAAATTCTACAAACCCGTGAACCAAATTCGATTGAGCTGTGTACCTTGGTCAGCAAACCGTCACGCCGTGAAATTGAACTGGAAGTTAAATTCCTGGGCTTTGAAGTAGAAGACAAATTTATTGTCGGTTATGGCCTCGACTATGACCAGAAATATCGCCATATCCCGTTTATTGGTGAAATCGGTCTGTAAGCAACCGCAAAAGAAAGTGGCGTTCAGCCCACTGCTGTCCCATAGTTTGCTTTAAATAAAAAAACCTGAGTCCTAACAGTTAAAATATGAGTGTAAACAAACACTTTAACGACCAGGATTCAGGTTTTGTCACATCAGAATACCGTATTTCA
>NZ_VPBF01000043.1:0-22326 GCF_013418865.1 Acinetobacter sp. YH12117 | reverse complement strand
GACTCATGAGTGCTCGGTTATATGCGGGCCAATTGGTTGTGCGGTAGATTTTGTGTGCAGGCTTCTTCATTTGAAAATTATATCGCTGAAAAACCCTTTACAGATAGGTTTGTGCAACAAAGCCCTGCGGGTGCAGAATTTAGAAAAAGATTTGGGACAGATGCTTATTTTAAGGGAGCGGCCCTGCCGTACCACTCAAGCCGGACAAGCATTATTGCAGTATTTACAACATCGGCGGCTGCTGGAACAGAACCTGCGTCAGAAATTGACAGGTTATCATCTCCATTCCAATTTTTATCAGGTGCATATCGCCAGTAATGCCGATTCTCTTGCCACTTGGTTATTAAGTGCCCTGCAGGACACCTTAATCCAAGACAAGATCGTGCTGAAATTACAGCTTGAAGATCAGAGTCAAACCCATCACTTACTGGAAACCGGTCAGGTAAATGCCTGTATTTCTACTCAGGCACAGGCCATTGCAGGCTGTATCGCCGAATACCTGGGCAGTATGACTTATCGGATGGTCGCCAGCCCGACATTTGTACAACGCTGGTTTAGACAGGGTATGCATCGTGACAGTTTAAGAGTTGCTCCCGCTGTCATTTATAACCATAAAGACCGGCTGCATAGCGACCAACTGGAACAGCAGTATGGTCTCACTGAATCCAGCTACCCTTATCATCAGATTCCTGATTCAACAGCCTTTGCGAATGCTATTTTTAAAGGCATCGGTTATGGCATGCTGCCCGAAGTCCAAATTGCAGATCGGCTTAAAGATGGCCAACTGATTGAAATTTTGCCTGAGGCAAAAACAGAAGTGGCACTGTACTGGCATCACTGGAAACAGCAATCTGTGGCGATTGAGAAACTGGGACAAGCCTTAAAACAACAGGCAAGGCACTGGATGAATCTGACTGACTCATGATGCTCATCATCCACCTATTGAACACGCCACTGACCTTTAAGCTGAATATTGACCTTTTCTCCAACACCACCTATCGCCTTTTTCATACCAAAATCACTACGCTGAATTTGGGTTGATGATTGCACATCCAGCAATTTCGGATTTCCTGTATTCGGTTTTAAACTGGTATGAAAAACAACCGGACGCGTCACGCCGCGTAGGGTTAAATTGCCGGCAATACGATATTGATCAGGACCTAAAGCGGTAAAACGCGTGCTTTTAAAACTGACGGTTTTATATTTTTGGGCGTGAAATAAATCTTCACCCAGAATCATATGTCTTAAAGACGGTTTACTCAGCTGCAGACTGTCCACATTTAGCACAAATTGGGTCGAGCCCTGCTGCGGTGCTGTTGGATCAAAATGCATGACTGACTGCACCTGCTTAAACTGCCCACCGACCAGTTGCACGCCCATGGACTTAATTTCAAAACCGACTTCACTTTTTGAGGTCAAAGTCCAGCGCTCGGCATAGGCCGGGCTGATACCCAGCAGCATAACGGCCGCACCCAGCAAGTATTTGGTCTTTGACCTTGCTACATGTGACGGGTTCAAGTTCATCGCTTATCTCCTTGCGGCGCAACTGGCTTTATCTTGTTAACAAGATGGAGCTGGCGAGCTTAGGTGAGATTACTACGGTCTTGTGCATGATATTTGTCTTGTAATTGTTGATAAACCGGCGTGTGCTGAAAATTCTGTAAAAATTTGATTGTGCCTGGCGGGAAGGCATCGGTCCAGATTTCTCCACGAAAATAGGCTTCACGTACCGGTGTAGCAGACATGGCACCTTCCAGACTGTCGAGTTCGACCATCTCCCACTCCGGGAAAAATTGCAGATAATAGGAAGACTCATCTTTAAAATGACCAATTAAGCCCACTTTGGCTTCTGGTCCGGCCACCGTGGCCACCAGCATTTTCACCAGTTTCTGCCATTTTTCATCATTATATACATCGACCACATGCACAAACTTGATCCGCTGCTGCTGCTCCGGGCTAAAGTTGGACAGAATCATCTGCTGGCGTTCAGCGGCAGTAAACGGATTTTTGATATTGCGTTCATCTTGTGCAGAGCCCAGTGCCAAAATCACGTTTTCACTTTGCTCCAGCGCGATTAAAATGGTCTGCATATGTGCCAGATGAAAAGGCTGGAAGCGGCCAATAAACACAAGATAATCAAATTTATAATTCATAGCACATCAACTTTTATGAACTCACCAGTTGTGGCGTCAACAATAATTTTCGCCATAATAAGCCCATAAATTCAAATTAATTGAAAGCAAGGATAGTACGATGACACTGAGCTGTATTCAACAACCCCATCCACATTTGAATGCGAATTTAGACAATGGCGTACTGACCTTAGCCATTCAGCGCCCGGAAGCCAAAAATGCCCTGTATGGTGAACTGTATCTCTGGATTGCGCAGGCACTGGACGAAGCCGATCAGAATAAAGACGTCCGCGTAGTAATTTTACGCGGAGCCGATGCTGATTTCAGTGCCGGTAACGACATGCAGGACTTCATGAAGTTTATTCAAACACCATTGCAAGGCAAAGCCGGCGATACACCACCCTTTGTATTGCTAAAAGCTGCTGCACGTTTTTCCAAACCGCTAATTGCTGCGGTGCGTGGTGTAGCCATTGGCATTGGGGTCACGCTGTTATTACATGCAGATTTAGTCTATAGCGACAACACTGCCCTGTTCCAGATTCCATTTGTGAGCCTCGGCCTGTCCCCAGAAGGTGCGTCCAGCAAACTGCTGGTACAGCAGGCCGGTTTCCATAAAGCCGCAGAGCTGCTGCTAACTGCTCAGAAGTTTAACAGCGACAAAGCGCTAAACGCCGGTCTGGTCAATAGTATTGAAGAGGATGTATATGCCACTGCCCAGCAACAGGCGCACATTTTGGCAGCCTTACCACTGGCTTCTCTCAAACAAACCAAAGCGCTAATGAAACACAATCTGGATGAGATCATTGACTGTATTGATCATGAAGCGGAAATCTTTATGAAACGGGTCGGCTCACCGGAAATGATGGAAGCTGTACAGGCTTTTATGCAAAAACGTAAACCTGACTTTACCCAGTTTAATTAAGTATTATGCTCATCAACGTAGGTGCAGTCACTGTACCTACGTTTTTATGGTTTAGCTGTTTTCTCTTTCTTTTATTTCTTTTGTGATGGTTCCCATGTCAAATTCGTCAGATCCCTCATCTTTAAACTCTGCATCATCTTCAACCGAGAAAAAACGCTATTACGAACCGGCACCACAAGATATTGATGTCGAAAACTTTCGTAAAGTCATCACCAGTCGCCGTTCGGTACGTAAATTTACCGACAAGCCCATTCCAGCGGATATTTTAGATGCCTGCCTGGATTTAGCCTTACTGGCACCGAACTCCTCCAATTTACAGCCATGGACCTTTTATGTGGTTCAAAACCCGGCCAAGAAAAAGCAGCTGGTCAAAGCCTGTCTGAGTCAGTTAGCAGCCAAAACTGCGGCCGAGCTGATTGTTTGTGTAGCACGCACCGACCGCATTGATGAAATGGCCAAACTCAATATTTCCGAGTTCCCGTTTCCTGAAGCGCCAGCCCCGGTAAAAAAATACTATAAATTTATTCCCTATAATTATAAAACTGGCTATTTCAATGCCTTCGGTCATTTCAAAAAAGTGGCCTTTAAAGTGGCACGTAGCTTGGACAAGCAATTGCCAGTGTCGGCATTTCATCCGGCCGATGCCAAACTGTGGGCCTCAAAAACCACCGCTTTGGCCTGTGAAAATCTGGTGCTGGCCTTACGCGCTTATGGCTTTGACAGCTGTATGATGGAAGGTTTTGATGAGCCAATGGTACGTAAAATCTTAAAGCTGAATGAACAGCAATATGTGGTGATGGTGATTGCTGCCGGCGAACGTGCGAAAGATGGCGTGTTCTTCCCACAATACCGTTTTGACCGGGCGCTGTTTATCCAGAAAGTTTAAACAAGATGTAAAAAGTCCCGCTTCTCTTTAAGAGAGAAGCGGGACTGCTGCACAAGGGAGAGCTGATTAAAAAGCTCTCCCTCTCTGTCAAATATTTTAATATTCAACAATTAAAACTGCACATCCACCATCTGAATAAACTCAAATGCTGGTTCTTCATAAGGATGGCTATCTTTTAAGGCACGGGCTACATTCGCTGCGTTATCTTCCGGTACAATGATTTCCACCCGCCATTCCTCTACTTTTTCAAGCGTGCCGACTTCCCCAATATACGGGTCTGCGCCACGTAAGGGTTTAAATTGCCCGGTGCCCAGCACCTGCCAGGCACAGTGTTCATAATCGCCGATTCCCCCACCACCGGCTTTAAATACAGCAGCTTTGGTGGCTTCCAGATGCGATTCAGGCACATAAAAAATCAGTTTTAGCATAGTCACTCCCGGTATTGATCTGTCTTTCATACCGTATTGACTGGCCTGTTGTCATCTGCTGTTTGCAAGAAATGACCTAAATCCTGAATAGCACTACATCTGTTTTGAATAGATACAGCACTGATTCCAAACAATTGTCCAGCTTTAGCTATGGCTTTGGATGAAACATAGCGATGGATTAGCGAGAATTATTGAATCTTCGAAATCGATCAGATCCTTTATTTGCTTAGGCTATTCCATTGAGCTCATTATTTATCTCAGCAAGGTAATCTGCTTTAAATTTTTCTTAAGACGCCTACAATATTCAGCATCTCGAAATTATCCTGATCGGTGTCCAAGGTATGTGACTTGATTTGCGCCTGGATATGATCATTCACCTGAAAATGCCTTAACGGGAAACAGTGCTCATTGGCACTATAGGCGCCCGTACTCGGACTGTCTGACAGCAGTTGGGTAATGCTTAAACGCAGGTCATTTTTTCTGGAGATGGAAATCTTATCCTGATTGGCATACTGACTCTGAATGCCCTTGCCATACAGCTGGATACAGAGCTGGTTATACTGTTTTTGCAGCGCCTGCGTGTACTGAAAACCATCACTCCAGACCAGTCCTTGTGGCGCGGTCTGAATTCGGGTTTCCGGGTTTTTCACCAGTGAATCATCACCCAGATGAATTAAATGTAGCCCCTGCTGAAACACCACATGCGCTTCGGTTAAAGGCTTGAGCTGAACCAGATGACTATGCTGATCAATATATAAATGCTGGTTCTGATAGGACAGCAACAGGATTTCCGGTTGATAGCCCTCCATCCAGACCGTGCCGGCAATATGATCCGGATAATCATATTCACGAGGCAGATATAAAGTGTAACGGCCATCGGTCTGAGAATGGGTGTAATAGTTGTGTTCGCCCAGCTGCACATAGATTTTGGCTTGAGCAACAGGCTGCCCACTGGCATCAAATACCTGACCTGAAACCGACCACTTTTCACCTTGTGGCTGCGTACCAGACTGGGACTGGGTTAAACTGGAATGCAGCGGCTGAGCATATCTGACAGACTCCTGAATCTTGGCACTCTCACCACCACAACCGTTCAGCATAATCAAGCTGGTAAAAATAGGAATGACCGTTCGCATCTGCATTTTTGTTATCCACTTTTATAATTATGCTGTTTATTGTACGGTGCCGGGCAAAATCAGCTATCCCCATTTTGGGATGAAACGCCGATAAAAAAGCCACCCGTAGGTGGCTTTTCAAAATAAGGTCAATTAACCAATGAATTTACGTGCGTTACGGAACATACGTAACCATGCACCATCTTCAGTCCATTCTTCAGGTTTCCAGGAATGTTGTACGGCACGGAAGTTACGCTCCGGGTGCGGCATCATAATCGTGGCACGACCATCTTTAGAGGTCACACCGGTAATCCCTTCTGGAGAGCCGTTCGGGTTCAGTGGATAGTGCTGGGTCACATTGCCCTGGCTGTCGACATAACGCAGGCTGATCTGGTTACTCGCATTTAATGCGGCAAAGTCTTCAGCGCTGGCCACAGCACGGCCTTCCCCATGCGCAACCGCGATTGGCAGAATTGAACCTTCCATACCATCAAACAGAATCGAGTTTGATTTTTCTACACGCACGTTCACAGTACGCGCTTCAAACACTTCAGAGGTATTGCGATGGAAACGTGGCCAATGCTCTGCACCTGGAATCAGTGGTGCTAGTTGTGACAGCATTTGACAGCCGTTACAGATACCCACACTGAAGGTTTCTTGACGGTTAAAGAATTTCTCGAACTGGTCACGCAGTTTGGCATTGAACAGCACCGATTTCGCCCAGCCACCGCCGGCACCTAAAACGTCACCGTAAGAGAAGCCGCCACAAGTCACCAGACCTTCAAAGTCATCCAGGCTGATACGACCAGCCAGCAGGTCACTCATGTGTACGTCAACGGTGTTGAAACCGACTTTATCAAATGCAGCCGCCATTTCCACATGACCGTTTACGCCTTGTTCACGTAAAATTGCCATACTAGGACGACGTACATTGATGTAAGGCGCTTCAATCGCTTCATTCAAATCAAAGGTTGGTTGTGCGATTAAACCTTTGTGATCCTTATCTGTGATCAAGGCAAATTCTTGTTCAGCGGTTTCTAAGTTATCACGTAGACGTTGAATTTGATGTGACACTTGAGTCCAAGCCACTTGTAAATCAGCACGTTCAAGCACAAGACCATTGACAGACAATTGATCTGTATTGTTTACAGTACCAACGACAGAAATCGCATCTTTAATTGAAGAGGCTTCAACTTCAGCTTGTAGCGCATCCCAATCTGCTTTGGCAATTTGAAGTACTGCACCAATTTCTTCAGCAAATAATGAAGCAACAGATTGTTCTTCAAGTGCCACACCTAAACGTGAAGCGAACATCATTTCTGCAACAGTCGCAAGCAAACCACCATCACCGATGTCATGGTAAGCTTTGATTAAGCCACGGTTGTTCCAGTCTTGAACCAATGCAAAGAATGCTTTGAAGTCATCGAAGCTGTCGACATCAGGTGTGACTGAACCAATTGCTTTATACACTTGCGCTAAGATCGAACCGCCAAGACGGAATTGACCTTTAGACAAATCGATACGAACCAGTACAGATTCTAGGTTTTTCAATTCTGGTGTTAATGTCTTACGAACATCGGTCACAGGTGCAAATGCAGTAATTACGCCTGACATCGGAGAAGTCACAGACTTGTCTTCGCCTTCATCATTCCACGTGGTACGCATAGACAATGAGTCTTTACCCACTGGAATGGCAATACCCAATGCTGGGCACATTTCCATACCGATGGCTTTTACGCCTTCGAATAATGCTTGGTCTTCGCCCGGTTGACCTGCAGCTGCCATCCAGTTCGCAGACAGTTTAATATCGCCAATCTGGTCAATTTTTGCAGACATCAGGTTGCTGATCGCTTCAGCTACCGCTAAACGTGCAGACGCTGCCGGGTTCAATAATGCCACTGGTGGACGTTCACCCATGGCCATCGCTTCACCGGTATAACCCACCAGGCTTGTGGTTGTTACTGCAGCATCCGCTACAGGCACTTGCCATGGGCCAACCATCTGGTCACGTGCCACCATACCGGTAATCGAACGGTCACCAATGGTGATCAGGAACGATTTAGAGGCAACGGTCGGGTTTTTCAGGACACGGTAAATCGCATCTTTCAGATCTGTCACTTGAGCTGCATCAAAATCATCGCCTTTACGCTCGATGCTTTCATATGAACGGCTCATACGTGGTGTACCGCCCAGCATCACTTGCATTGGCATATCCACTGGCTTGTTACCGAACAATGGATCTTCAACTGTTAAGTGACGTGCTTCAGTCGCTTCACCCAGTACTGCAAACGGACAACGTTCACGTGCACAGATTGATTCAAACAACGCTAGAGATTCTGGACGGATCGCAAGGACATAACGCTCTTGTGCTTCGTTAGACCAGATTTCCATTGGCGACATGCCTGGCTCAAGCGATGGAATCTTACGAAGATCTAGTACCGCACCCAATTCGTGATCGTTCACAAGCTCAGGCATTGCGTTTGAAATACCGCCCGCACCCACGTCATGTACAGATACGATTGGGTTTTCATCTTCCATACGCCAGCAGGTATCAATCACTTCTTGGCAACGGCGTTCCATTTCTGGGTTTTCACGTTGTACAGAAGCGAAGTCTAGGCTCTCACCCATCGTACCGCTGTCTACAGAAGAGGCAGCACCACCACCAAGACCGATGAGCATTGCAGGTCCACCAAGCACAATCAAAAGATCGCCCGGTTGGATCGCATCTTTTTCTACATGGTCAGGACGGATGTTACCGTAACCACCAGCAATCATGATTGGCTTATGGAAGCCTTTTACTTCGCCATTGACGTTTTGTTCAAAAGTACGGAAGTAACCATTTAAGGCAGGACGACCGAATTCGTTGTTAAACGCTGCACCACCGAGTGGACCTTCAATCATGATTTGCAGCGGAGAGGCCATACGCGATGGCTTGCCGTAGTTATCTTCCCATGGCTGTTCAAAGCCTGGAATGTTCAGGTTCGATGTGGTGAAACCGGTTAAACCTGCTTTTGGCTTACCACCACGACCGGTTGCACCTTCATCACGGATTTCACCACCTGAACCAGTTGCCGCACCGGCAAATGGAGCAATTGCGGTTGGGTGGTTATGGGTTTCCACCTTCATCAGGATGTGAGCCGCCTGGCTCTTGTATTTATAAACGTATTGACCGTTTTCTTCTTGCGTTGGGTAGAAACGCTGGGTATCAAAACCTACAATCACCGATGCGTTGTCTTTATATGCTGACAATACATCGGTTGGTGATTCTTTATAGGTGTTTTTGATCATCTGGAACAAAGATAACGGCTGAACTTCACCATCAATGGTCCATTCTGAACCGAAGATTTTATGACGGCAATGCTCAGAGTTGGCTTGCGCAAACATCATCAGTTCGATGTCGTTCGGGTTACGGCCCAGTTTGGTGAAAGCTTCAGTCAGATAATCAATTTCATCTTCAGACAGTGCAAAACCAAATTCATTGTTGGCTTTAACCAGTGCTTCTTTGCCCTGACCCAGAATATCAATCGAGTTTAACGGTTTTGGTGCGGTTTCCACGAACAGTGCGGCTGCATCTGCAATGTCAGTAAACACGCTTTCGGTCATGCGGTCATGCAAGATCTGTAATGCTTCTTTAGAAAGCGCTTTTACACCTTTTAGGGTAAACAGCAATCCGCGCTCCATACGGTGCACTGGAATATTACAGTTGGCAAAAATATCCGTCGCTTTGGATGACCACGGCGAAATGGTACCGACACGTGGGGTCACTAAAATTTGGACTTCGTCACTGGCAGGCTGACGTAATTCAAAAGATGCGCCATCATTTAACAGCGCTAAAGCTGATTGTTGCTGCTGCTCGTTGAGCGCTTGGTCAAACAGATAGATCCATTGGCTATCGAAAGATTGAACAGAACTAATTGACGATAAACGTGATAATAGTTGAGTTTTCTTAAAAGAAGAATGTGCAGGTGCACCGGCCACGATAAACATGCTGATTTTGGCTCCACGGGCAGATCTTTTGGACCTCGCCACAATGTGACTTGAAGAGAGCGCATATTCTACTGTGAAATGAGCCAATCAGCTAGAGAGGAAACAAGAATACTCGTACTAAAATATTTGATATTTTTAAAATAATACTTTTATTATCAGGCAAAAGAATTGAATTTAGCCGAAAATCTTAACATAAATTGTAATAGAAAAATTAATTTTTTTTTAAGAATAGTTCTACTCAGGAAAATTGTCTTATTTTTCAACAGTTCTATAAGCATGATGAAAGCTAGCCCTAGATTGTCTGAATAGCCTGCTGCAGAACCAGAAATTAAATTTTTTGTACGAATTAATCATCCTGAAAGCTGAGTACTCATATCCACCCGAAGAGAGCGTTGCTGTCATCCGCTCAGGATCCCTTTGGTCTTTGCCTTTGTGAACCTTGAACCCTGAGACTTCACCCTCTTAGATGGGATTTTTACGTTCAATATTTCTATTATTTTTCGTCCTGTATTCTCTTGAGTTTAACTTGATTTATTCACCTAAAAGAAAGAATGAAAATATGCAAATCCAACCCTTATAATCTCATACCACGAATATGTCACAAGAGTTTTTTCCATTATGTATTTCACTTCCTAATATCAGGGATAATCTAGTAGATAATATATAGATATTCTCAAGGAAAAAGCCCTATATAAATATCCACCCTAAAATTATCTTTGCATCTATTTGATAAATGATTACTTATCTTTCATAAAAAACACTTATCAATAATATGAAGAAATAACATTTAAAATAAATTTTATCCAATTCATTCTACAAAAATTGGTTTAAAATATAAGCTTTGAGTAGCAAGTAAAAATCGAAAAAATATGTATTTTTTAAGTTTTGTTACTTTTTTTAACATTTTAAATTAATGCAAACTTCAATAAGTTTTAATCCAATCTATAAATCACTGTAATTCCTAAAAAATATTCATATATTTGACCCTGCAAAATCATAGTTTTTTATTTAAAAACCACCCCTATATCAGTAAAAAACCTTACTTCCCACTGACTTCATCAGTGAATTTGATGGTTTTATGTTAAGCTCTAGCTCAATTGCTGAGGCAAGGTCCATTTTTGGACTCACCTACGTACATCTTTTTATGCTGTGGATCAAATATCGGCTAGATATTTAAACACCAGATTTCTCATTTTCCGCAGCTTTATGCTCTGCCTGTTTTAGAGCCTTAGTCCGTCACCAAAAGATTTGTTTTTTAAAATAAAGGTGCCTCGCTTAAGGAGTAATTATGTTTCAATTCACTAGTACAACCACTGTACTATTGATGGTGCTTTTTTACGGCATTACCTTTGTACTGTCGTTACGTATTAAACAAAAAAATGAAAATGTCGATGGCTATATGGTCTCGAATGGTTCTATTGGCTTTGGTATGTCTGCGGCCAGCATGACCGCAACTTGGATTTGGGCAGCGTCATTCTATGCAGCTGCCTCTTCAGGTTATAAATACGGCGTTTCCGGTGCCTTGCACTACGGCCTCTGGGGCGCGCTGATGATTTTGTTTATTTATCCTTTTGGTAAGCGCTTTCGTGAGTTGGCACCCAATGCACATACGCTGGCAGAAATTATGCATGCCCGCCATGGCAACCAGAGCCAGATGATTTTGGCAGGTTCCAATATTGTGGGAAGTGTCATCAGTTTGATGGTGAATTTTACTGCAGCAGGTGCCTTGGTCGAAATTTTATCTCCCCTAAGCTTTGTACATGGCGTCTTGATCACCGGGATTGGTGTGCTGTCTTATACCCTCTGGTCTGGCTTCCGTTCCTCTGTATTTACCGATTTTGGCCAGCTGGTGGCGATGATCGTGGCGGCGGTGATCATTATCCCAACGCTGTTCTTCACTTTGGGCGGACCGTCCCTGTTTCAAACGGGTATTCACAACCTGCAGCCTGAACAGCTCGATTTCTTCTCTAAAACTGCATTTCTAGAACAAGGTGCGCCTTTCTTCGTCGCAGTCCTGGCGTATGCCATCGGTAACCAGACCATTGCCCAGCGTTTATTTGCGGTACGGGAAGACTTGATTAAACCCAGTTTTATTACGGCGACGATTGGTTATGCCGCGATTGTGATCGGGTTGGGGATGCTCGGCTTACTGGCCTTGTTTGCCGGAATTCAACCGATTGATGGCAACTTGAATAACCTGATTCCACAAATGGCAGCGACGTATCTCTCTCCATTTATGGTGGCTCTGTTATTTATCATGGTGATCGGTGCGCTGTCTTCAACGGCTGACTCGGATCTGTCTGCGTTATCTGCGATTGTGATGACTGACATTTATGGAAAACAGATTGCCAAAAACCAACCTAATCCCAAGAAAATGCTGTTTATTGGTCGTATAACCATGATTGTCGCCACCATGCTTGGGATCATTATCGCCACTTTAAAATTTGACATTTTATCAATGCTGATTTTTGTGGGTGCACTTTGGGGGTCTATTGTATTTCCGGTAATTGTCAGCCTGTATTGGGACAAAGTGAATTCTCGTGCCTTTAACTGGTCGGTCGGGCTCGCCTTCGTCAGCTTCCTGATTGTCCGTTTTGAATGGATTCCAATCCAGGGCTTGATTGCGCTTGGCTTTGAGCTACTTGCAACCCTGGGTATTGGTGTGGTGCTGGGTCTGATGACCTTTGGTTTCTTCGGCAAAAAAGTCGGTTTGGTGGTGGGTATCTTGGCCAGTATTGGCTTCATGCCATGGACCATCGGCTTCTTGCGTGAATACGGCACCTTATTAAGTTCACTGACTGCTTATGGCAGTAGTGCTCTGGTCTGTACTGTTCTGACCTTGGTCTACAGTAAAGAACGATTTGATTTTAAACAAATCAACAAGATGGTGATTGAATTTCACCAGCTATCTGAGAAAAGTAAATAAGGAGATTTCAGATGACTAGTCAATTATTGACCCTATATGTACTTTTTTGGCCGTTGATCGCAAGCCTGGTCTTGTTCACAATTTGCTTGAATGTCTATAAAGATGCACAACAAGCCAAGGAAACTGGTGAAGGGCTGGTGTAATTTTAACTCTTCATGAAAAAGCAGGCTCATTTGGCCTGTTTTTTTATGGCCGTTTCATATTGTTTGAATCACTTGTCTATATTGAGGAGCAAGATTTTTTCTGCTTTTCATTCCCATGACAATTCATGTCGCCTCACTCTAGTACTGGGCTTGGTTTTTTGGCATGATGCAAAGCAGTAAATAATTGAATAATGATAAATGACACAGATGCGTTGGTTAGAACTGCTTTCGACAGTTCGGATTGGTAGTAAAAAGCAAAGTACTGAACAGGCGCGTAGCCCGTTTCATAAAGATTATGACCGTATTATTTTCTCGCAGAGTTTCCGGCAGCTGAACCGCAAAACCCAGGTCCATCCGCTTACCCAACATGATGGTATTCATACCCGCCTGACCCATTCGCTGGAAGTGTCCTGTATTGGCCGTTCACTGGGGATGCTGGCAGCAGAAAAAATCAAGGATCAACTGCCTCCGTGGATTACCCCGGCCGATGTCGGCGCGATTATTCAGGCTGCCTGTCTGGCGCATGATATTGGCAATCCGCCTTTTGGTCATGCCGGTGAATATGCCATTCGTGAATGGTTTGATGATGCCTCGCATACCGACTTTTTAAAGGACCTAAGTCCGGAACAGGAAGCCGATGTACGCCAGTTTGAAGGCAATGCCCAAGGCCTGCGCCTGCTGACCAAAATTGACTATCATCCGCATGATGGCGGTATGCGTCTGACCTATGCCACCTTGGGTGCCTATTTAAAATATCCGTGGCTGTCGAAAACCATGGCCTCGCAGGGCAATCGTCCGGCCAGTCAGCGCGCCAAATTCGGTTGCTATCAGGCAGAAAAAGACATTCTGAAACAGATTGCCGAACAGCTCGGCCTGATTGAAATCGGACCTTATCGTTATTGCCGCCATCCGCTGACCTATTTACTCGAAGCCGCAGATGACATCTGCTATGCACTGATTGATCTGGAAGATGGCATTATCCTGAACATGCTCAGCTATGATGAAGTCGAACCGATTTTCCTGAACCTGATTGGCGATTATGGCATGCCGGAAGAACTGTCTTTGGACAGCACCACCTGGCAGCAGAAAATTGCCGCGCTACGTGGCCGGGTGATGAAACGTCTGGTCGATGAAGTCACCAGCGCCTTTGCCAAGCAGCATGACCAGATTCTTTCGGGCCAGCTGAAAGGGACCTTGCTGCAATATTGCTCGGCCGATATTGAAATTGGCATTAACCGGGCCAAAGAACTGGCGCGTGATAAAATTTTTGAACATCCGCAAAAAGCCGGTCTGGAAATTATTGCCCATCAGAGCCTGCAAAGTATTCTGGATGCCTTTATTCCGCTGACCACACCGCATAAAACCTTAAGCTTTAAAGAGCAGCGGCTGATGGCGATTTTGCAGCGTTCCGGTGCCCATTTTGGTCCAGATCACTATGACAATATCATGCAGGTGCTGGATATTATCTCAAAATTCTCGGATCATCAGGCGTATAACCTGGCGCAGGAATTACAAGGCAATAAAGCCGGATTCTTTTAAGTACAGCCTGCCGTTTTGGGAGAACCTCCAAAACTGCTTTATACTTTTGCGCGTGCTGACATTGCTTGTGCAACACCCCGGCCCATCGGCTGTATATCGCAGAGCATCACAGAAAAGTGGATGACTTCAAGATGCAGACGACAGGCTCGGAACTGAAAAATTTAACCGAATAGAAGTGAATAAACTGAATGATTGGATGTCTGATTGGTGAGGTGTTTGCCCTCGAAGCCCCTACGGTCTTATTAAATGTCAATGGTGTGGGCTATGAAGTCGATACACCGCTGTCTACATTTTGCCAATTACAAAAAGGCCAGAAAGTCACCTTATGGACCCATTTAGCAGTCCGTGAAGATGCTCAACTGCTATATGGTTTTCTTGATGCGCAGGAAAAAACCATTTTCCGCACCCTGCTCAAGGTCAACGGTGTTGGTCCAAAAATGGCACTCGGCATTCTATCGACTTTAAGCGTCGACATGCTGATTCACACGGTTGAACATGAAGATATTAACACCCTGGTCAAAGTACCGGGTGTCGGCAAAAAAACCGCTGAACGACTGATGATTGAACTGCGCGACCGCTTTAAAGCGATGGCTGCCGGCAATACACCAAGCAACACCAGCAGCGCACAAATCCAGTTTATGGGGAACTCTGCCGTGGCCGAAGCCGAAGCTGCGTTACAGTCACTGGGTTACAAACCACAGGAAGCACAAAAACTGGTGAATGCTGCCAAAGGCGACTTCACCGAAGCCAGCGACATTATCCGGGCAGCATTAAAGTCGATGAACAAATAGAAAACTCTATCTTGCCTCAAGGCCAGCATGACATACGCGAAAATGTCATTCGCAACTGTTTAGGGCAGGAAGTATTTGCACAAAAATCTTTCTGCGATATAGTCGAAACGAATCATCTTTTGACGAGTTTTGCGAATGACGATGGTTTTGCTTACTTTTGCCGAATGAGAAATATATTTCGCAAGGTAAGGCCAACCGCAGGTTATTCCCGAAATTTAATTTTCTTGGAACATCCGTCAAAAAGCGCTTTTGACGTCTGCCCCATTAAACTGTATTTACCTGAAGTTTACATAATATATGCAAGACCGTCTTATCAGTGGTTCTGAAAAACCCGAAGATCAAATTGATCGCGCCATCCGCCCCACCTCCCTCGATGACTACATCGGTCAACCGGTGGTGCGTGAACAAATGGAAATCTTTATTGGTGCAGCGCGCGGCCGCGGCGAAGCCCTCGATCATACCCTGATTTTCGGCCCACCGGGCTTAGGTAAAACCACCCTAGCCAATATCATTGCCCGTGAAATGGGCGGCAACCTGAAATCGACTTCGGGGCCTGTGCTTGAACGTGCCGGTGACTTGGCAGCCATGCTGACCAACCTTGAAGAAGGCGATGTACTGTTTATTGATGAAATTCATCGCCTGTCACCAGTGATTGAAGAAATCCTCTATCCGGCGATGGAAGATTACCAGCTGGACATCATGATTGGTGAAGGCCCGGCAGCGCGTTCGATCAAACTGGACTTGCCGGCATTTACTCTGGTCGCCGCCACCACGCGGGCCGGTCTGCTCACTTCGCCGCTGCGTGACCGTTTCGGGATTGTGCAGCGTTTAGAATTCTACTCGGTGGAAGATCTGACCCATATCGTAAAACGTTCTGCCAGTTTAATGGATGTCCCGATGACCGAAGAAGGCGCGGCAGAAATTGCCCGCCGTTCCCGCGGCACACCGCGTATTGCCAACCGCTTGTTGCGCCGGGTACGTGACTATGCCCAGGTCAAAGGCACCGGCGAAGTCACCCATGCAATGGCCCAGCGCGCTCTGGATATGCTCAATGTCGATAAAGATGGCCTAGACACCCTGGATCGTCGCTATCTGTCGATGTTACTGGAACGTTTTGATGGCGGACCTGCCGGGGTTGAAGCACTGGCCGCAGCCATGGCGGAAGATTCAGGCACCTTGGAAGATGTGATTGAGCCTTATCTGATTCAGCAAGGTTATGTGATGCGTACTGCACGTGGCCGGATTGCCACCAATATGGCTTATTTGCAGTTTGGCATGACCCCGCCGGAACCGAAATAACAGCAATGCCTGACCTTCATTGCTTATGAGATGATGAAGGTCTTTGATAAATAACAACTTGAATACATACTCGAACAACAATAATGATGACCGAACAACAACTAATTCAACACCTTCAGCGGCATTTTGATGAGCTGATAGAGCAATTGCAGCCAATCCGGCCCCTACCTTATAGCAAACCATTCCAGTTTTTCAGTGAATCTGAACTGAACTATCTGAACCAGCTTTTGCAAGGCAATCTCAGTCCCTGACTGAGCTTCGACTTTAAAAATGAACGCGGCAAAATCATTGATGCAGATCGAGCCGGCATTGAACAGATCGACCTGCATCGGCATGGACACTGGTCTATCGACGCCATCCATTTTGATCAGCTATGTGTCATCCACTGGATTAGCCTGTATTTTTCTGAAGAACTTAACCCCTTTATTGAAACCTATACCCAACCACCCGCTTCAGTAAAACCGAAACAGAAGCTTGCCCTGATTCTGACATTAGTGGCTGTGCTGGGCGGAATTGGCTGTTATCTGCTGCAAGACGCTGTAGGGATTGTCTTATCTGTGGCTGCGTTCTTTCTTAGTCTGATCTGGTATGGCTTACTTTAGCTACGGCAATATTTTGCCAATAAGCAGCCTCAGCAGTTTGAGCGAACTTTCGTGATCAGCAGCTATTTCGCCTTGCATCTACGCGATTATGCGGTGGAGCGGCTGTACCTCAGTCATCCGGACAGTGCCTAAAACCGCGCTATCAAAATTGCCAATAGTCAAGCACAGGCGGTATGGCAAAAAAAAAGCATAAATCACGTGCCAATTCACTTAATTCAACCTGTACCGAACGATAAATATCCAATCTTGGCTCTACATTCTTTATACCTTTGCCACTGGATTTGACACCTTGTGCCATAGGAGCAAAAAGTCATTATGCTAAACTGCAAAGCCAACCCAGTCGGGCATTTGACAGAACCTCAGACAACTTCAATCCAGTTCTGTACGGCCCTTCCAGACCAAAACTGAAAATTGTAATGGAACAGTATCATGGCGAATAAATTTGAATTTCAAATTCGTATCTATATGGAAGACACCGATGCAGGCGGGATTGTATACCATGCCAATCATATTCGTTTCATGGAGCGCACCCGGACCGAATGGCTGCGTGCTTCCGGCGTCGATCATTATTGGCATCAAAACGACTATAACTTTGTCGTGCATAAAATTAATGTCAAATATATGCGTCCAATCTTAATGGATGATCTGATTACTGTTACAGCAAGTGTTGTTTCGTGTAAAGCAACGTCATTTGTATTGCAACAAAATATTTATCGTGGTGAAATCATGCTTGCTTCTGGTGAGGTGGAATTGGCATGTTTAAGTTCTGAAATGCGTCCACGTCGCCTTCCGGATGAAATTCGTGGCCTGATTCTAAAAGAGCTAGGACAGGACCAAGACTAAAAACTTATGGCACTACGTAACTATGGCAACACAATTAGAATCATCTCTACAAGTCTCTGATCTTATTTTGCAGGCAAGCCCTGTGGTACAACTGGTCATGTTGGTGCTGTTACTGGCCTCCTTGTATAGTTGGTATCTGATCGCCAAGTTACATCTCAGTTATAAAAAAGCCCAGGCCGATGATAATCATTTCCAGAAAATCTTCTGGTCTGGTGCTGAATTAAATACGCTATATAACAACGCCCAACTCAATTCCAAACGCACCGGCCTGGAAGATATTTTCTATCAGGGTCTGGGTGAATTTCTCAAATTGAAAAAACGTCATGCCCCGACTGCACAAAGTCTAGAAGGTACCGAACGTATTTTACGTGTCGGTTTAAGCCGTGACCAAGGCCAACTGGAACAAGGCTTAGGCGCGCTGGCCAGCATTGGCTCTGTGGCACCGTATATTGGTTTATTTGGAACCGTGTGGGGCATTATGAATGCCTTTATTGGCCTGGCCGATGTCGATCAGGTAACACTGGCTACCGTTGCACCGGGGATTGCCGAAGCGCTGATTGCCACCGCAATTGGTTTATTTGCCGCAATTCCAGCTGTACTGGCCTTTAACCATTACACCGCCAAAGGTGAAAGCCTCTATTCAGACCGTGCCTTATTTGCTGAAGAAATGGTGGCCTTATTACAACGTCAGTCTTTGGGTTCAGCACGGGAACATGACTAATGGCCATTCAACGTTCCGGACGCTTCGAGCGTATTAAAAAGCCCTTAAAAAGTGATATGAACGTGGTGCCTTACATCGACGTGATGTTGGTGCTGCTGGTCATTTTTATGGTCACTGCCCCAATGATTACCAGCGGCATCAATGTCGATTTGCCGCAGGCCAATGGCAATCCGATTGAATCCAAAGATGCGCCAGCTGTGGTCAGTCTGAACAAAGACGGCCAGTATTTTCTGAAATACAAAGCCCAAAACTCCAGTCAGCCGCTAACACTCAGTGAACTGACTGCCGTATTAAGTGAAGCACAGCAACAGGCGCAAGCAGAAAATAAAGAACTGCATGTGGTGATTGAAGGTGAAAAATCTCGTGCGTATGGCGAAGTCATGGCCCTGATGAGCAGCCTTCAGGACGCCGGTTTAACTCAAGTTGGCTTACTGACTGAGCCATTAAAGTAAATGATGAAAAGATTGCAAAAACCACCGTTTCAGCAAAAAGCACTGGCCATTGGCTTCACGCTCGGCGTGCATGTCATTGCCGTGGTGGGTTTACTTTATCTGGGCATGAGCCAGCCACCGGAGCCACCCAAACAGATTCGGACCGTGCTGATTAAACCGGAAGATTTACCCCCTGTTACCCGTGAAGAAACCGAGTTTGCTGAAACTGCACATGAAAATGTGGAAGCCGAGATTCAGCAAACCGCGACTCCGGTTGAAGATGCCCCGGTAATTCCGGTCGCACCGCCACCTCTGCCGCAACCAGAACCGGCCAAAGCACAACCAAGCAATACCGCAGCACAGCAACAGGCCGAACAGCAAAAACGCCTGGAAGCACGTGCACAAGCGGAAGCAGAAAAATTACAGGCACAACAGGCCCAGCGCGCCAAGGCTGAAGCTGAACGTAAAGCCCAAGCCGCTGAAAAAGCCAAGGCCACTGCACAGGCCAAAGCCGAGGCAGAAGCCAAACGCCGCAGCGAAGCTGAAGCCCTGCGTAAGGCAGAAGCAGCAGAAAAAGCCAAACTTGATGCACGTCGTAAGGCGGAAGCGGAAGCCAAACGTAAAGCCGAAGCGGCAGATAAGGCCAAGGCTGATACGGCAGCCAAGGCGAAGGCAGATGCAGAGGCGAAACGCAAAGCCGATGCTGAAGCCAAACGCAAAGCCGAGGCTGCGAATAAAGCCAAAGCAGAAGCAGCAGCCAAAGCCAAGGCGGAAGCGGATGCTAAACGCAAAGCCGAAGCAGCTGAAAAAGCTAAAGCGGATGCAGCGGCGAAAGCCAAAGCCGATGCAGAGGCCGAAGCCCGCGCTGAAGCAGAAGCCAAAGCCTCGGCGGCCAAACAGGCGGCTGAAGAAGCGGCACAAAAGAAAGCTGAAGCCAAACGGATTGCCTCTACAGCCAAACGCGATTTTGAAAACAAGATCCGTCGCGCCTGGGATATTCCGGTCGGCTCTTCTGGCAAAACTGCCACGGCACGGGTTACGCTAACCGACAGCGGTTCGGTAGCCTCGGTGATTGTGAACTCCAGTGATCCGGACATGAAAGCCAGTGTCGAGGCCGCGGTACGTGCTGCTGCACCATATCCAATGCCTTCGGACCCGGATGCACGCCGTGAAGCACGCAGTTTCACCTCAAGCTTTACTGCCAAATAAGCTGACTCACCATCCTGTCAAAAGCCGGGATGGCCTGTTATTTTTCAGTTACACTGCATAACAAGCGACAAAATTTTATTCACTTTTCACAGTGTTATAACAGTTTGGTCATAATTCTCTGCTTTAAATCTCAAATAAGCATGGCATTATGTAGAACAATCACATCAACAAGAATTATGTTTTGAGTAAATAGCGAATGATGGAAATGAAGCCTAAACATCTACTTTGCTTGGCAATTTTTACCGCTTTGGGTCCAATAATGGTCTCTCAAACCTATGCCCAGCTACATCTGGAAATTGCCAAAGCACCTGCAGAAGCCCCGAAAATTGCCATCATTCCGTTTAGTAATGATCAAAGCATTTACCCGATTGTTGAAAATGACCTGAACCGTTCCGGCAAATTCACCAGCTCATCAAAAAACTTGCCGGCAAGTGCAGCAAATAATAGTCCTAATGCCGCTGCCTGGCAGGCCGCCGGTGTACCTTATGTGGTGACTGGTACCAGCAAGCCAACCGCAGATGGTGGCTTTGAAATTCACTATCAGCTGTATGATGTGCAAAAGCAGCAGTATTTATTAAACGAATTACTGACTGTACCGGCTTCACGTACCCGTCAGGCTGCGCACATGATCAGTGACACCATCTATGAAGCACTGACCGGTATTAAAGGCGATTTCAGTGGTCGTATTGCCTATGTCTTGCGGAATCCGGCTACTCCGGAGCAGCGCTATACCCTGCAAATTGCCGACACCGATGGTGAACAGCCAAGAACCATTCTGACTTCACGCGATCCAATCTTGTCGCCGGCCTGGACGCCAGATGCCAAGAAAATTGCCTACGTGTCCTTTGAAACCAAACGCCCTGCGATTTATGTTCAGGATTTATCTACCGGTTCACGTGAAAAACTGGCCAGCTTCCGTGGCTTAAATGGCGCACCAAGCTTCTCTCCAGATGGTTCACGCATGCTGTTTACTGCTTCAATGCACGGCAATCCGGAAATTTACGAGATGGATCTGGGCACGCGTCAACTCAAGCGCATGACCAATGACAGCGCCATTGATACAGAAGCACGCTACGCACCCGATGGTAAATCGTTTATTTTTACTTCAGATCGTGGCGGCTCAGCGCAAATCTATCGCTATGACCTAAATACCGGCAGCAGCAAACGTCTGACCTTCCGCGGCGCATTTAATGCGCGTGGTACTTTAAGTGCCGATGGTAAAAAACTGGCGCTGGTTCATCGTCCAAGTGGCAGCAATTATAAAGTTGCGATTCAGGACATTAATACCGGCATTACCAATATTCTCACCCCAACCAGCCTGGATGAATCTCCAAGCTTCTCACCGAATGGACAGATGGTGGTCTATGCAACCCGTGAAGGTGCGCGTGGCCTGCTGTCTATTATGTCTTTAGATGGTCGTTTCCGTATGAATTTGCCAAGTGAACAAGGTGAAGTGCGTGAACCGGCTTGGGCACCAAAATAAGAGCAACTGAACAACCAAGTTTCATGGAGATGAAAATGAACGCAGTAAAATTATTTGTATTGCCTGTACTGGCCTCAGCGCTGGTGATGACTGGCTGTGCCAACCGTAAGCCTGCAACCGATGTTCAAGCAGGACAAACACCGACCTCTTCAACCACGGTCAATACACAAGGCTTAAGTGATGATGCAGCCTTGAATGCACAAAACCTGGCCGGTGCATCTGCCAAAGGTGTAACTGAAGCCAATAAAGCATTCTTGGCGAAACGTGTGGTGCACTTTGACTATGACAGCAGCGAACTGTCGAATGAAGACCTGCAAACCTTACAGGCACATGCACAATTCCTGATGGCCAATGCCAACTCGAAAGTCGCGCTTACAGGTCATACCGATGAACGTGGTACCCGTGAATACAACATGGCCCTTGGTGAGCGTCGTGCCAAAGCAGTCGAAAGCTTCCTGGTCACCACAGGCGTGAATCCGGGTCAATTGGAACCGGTCAGCTATGGTAAAGAAATGCCGGTTAACCCAGGTCATGATGAAAGTGCCTGGAAAGAAAACCGCCGTGTTGAAATCAACTACGAAGCGGTACCACCTTTACTGCGTTAAAATTGCATGATTGAGCAGAGTTGCTCAATATAAAAAAGCGCTCCATCGGGCTAATGCCAGTCAGTTAAGAGATTGACTGGCTTTTTCTTGGGTATTTTTGAGGTTTTCCTTTTACAACCCTTGGATAACTCCTCATCCTTCTCTCAGGTATAACATACCGATTAGATTTCTCCATTAAACTTTCCAGATGTTTGGGTAGATTAACTGCAGAAGCCAAAGAGTCGAATCTTAGTAAATTAAGAAGGGCAATAGATGCAATATGAA
>NZ_VPBF01000042.1:0-24681 GCF_013418865.1 Acinetobacter sp. YH12117 | reverse complement strand
GGCCAGGCCTCAGCATTTTATTATGGTGATCCCCTGGGCGAAATGCGCCTGGTAAGCAGAGTTTTTGAAATGTAAGGCCTTTGAATAAGACAAAAGGCTGCCTCATCGCTAACTTTGCAACAGTGCCCTTTATTGAACCAATCTACCCAATTTAGTGTCGCAAGTTGTACATCCGCTAAACCTTGCCAATCTGCTTTTAGATATTCAATCACCTCTGTTTTGTATAAGCCATTCACCGTTTCAGCCAAAGCATTATCGTATGAATCACCAGTCGTACCGACTGATGCTCGTAAATTTGCTGCTTCTAAACGATTGGTATAGCGAATGGAAAGATATTGCACACCTCTGTCGGAATGATGAATCACATTCTTTGGCATGCCTCGATCATGCAATGCTTGCTCCAATGCATCGAGCACCATATCTGTATTCATCCGTGTCGATACTTTCCATCCAACAATTGCTCGTGAGAACACATCAATAATAAATGCAGTATAAACCCAGCCTGAATTTGTTTGAATATACGTAAAGTCACTCACCCACAGTTGGTCAGGATGATCAGCAGTAAAATTACGTTTTACCAAGTCATCCGCTCGTTTTTGATCATCTCGGCTACGGGTGGTTTGTTTGTTCTTACCACGCCAAACACCTTTTATACCTAGCTTTTGCATTAATCGAGCAACAGTACAGCGCGCAATAATATAGCCTTCACGTTTCAGTTTTTGCCAGACTTTACGTACACCATACCGACCTGAACTTTCCTTCCAAATTCGTTTAATCTCCTCAGCATGATGCAAGTCATGTAAATCTCGCTTTGCTCGATGTTCTGGATTTTCACAGAGATCTAGAGTCCGGTAATAGGTTGAAGGTGCGATCGGTAAAATTCTACAAATCGCCTCGACTCCGTACAGCTCTTTATTATTATGGATAAAATCCACCATTATTTGTGTGGGCGGTCGAGCTCCGCCTGGGCGAAAAAAGCGGCTGCTTTACGTAGAATTTCATTGGCGCGTTGCAGTTCTTTATTTTCGCGTTCGAGTTGTTTGATACGTTCTTGGTCTGAAAGCTGCTGTACTTTAACTGGATTTTGTTTATCTAAATATTTTTGATACCAAACACGTAGTGTTTCAGGAGTACAACCCTTGCGCAGTATACTGCTCAGGGAGCAATAGCGGTGATCGCAGCCCAATTCGATGGATAATCTTTCTCGGATTCAATCAATAATTGAACCGCTCTTTCTCTGATTTCAGGGGTATATTTTACTTTTTTCATCGGGACATTCTCTCAGAAAGCTTGGTCTCCGACAAACCCGGTACGGTTCAAAAATCTTCCATTGATTTATTTATATCTGTTAAACCAGTCGCATTATGAAATGTAATATAAGTAGAAATTTCAGTATAAATGGTCATGATCTTTTCTAAATTTGAATATCTAAGCGTCTTCATTAATCAACCTTATTGATTATTAGTTTCTTCTTTTAAAGCTCTTTGTACTGTTGCTATCCCTACTTTAAACTTTTCTGCAACACCTCTAAATGTTGAATTTTCTTCAGCCATTGCTTTTCGTATTTCAACATAGTCAACCTTCCGCTTTCTTCCCTTATATAAGCCCTTCGCTTTGGCTTTTGCAATTCCTTCCTTTTGACGCTCACGGATCATGGAGCGTTCAAACTCTGCAAATGCAGCAAGCATCTGAAACATGAGTTTATTTATTGCCGATTGTGCTACATCATGACTGAAGGTCAAATTCTCTTTATGAAAAATAATGGTTATACCACGATCATTCAGACTATTCACAATTTCGTTCAGATCATTTGTATTACGTGCCAGACGATCAATACTATGAACATGCACCGTATCACCTTCACGCAGATAGTCGAGCATTGCATTTAACTGAGGACGTTCACGGCTACCACCGCTTGCCTTTTCAGTAAAGGTCTTATCCAGGCTGATTCCATCTAATTGACGTTCAGTATTTTGTTCAGTTGAACTGACTCGAATATATCCGACCTGATTAGGCATTCTGTACCGTTAGAGTTTAGATAATTAAATACATATTGTACCGAAATTAAATATTAAGTCTATAAATACGGTTTTTGAGTTGCTTTTTAAGACTTTATTTTGTTCCGTTAGGCTATACTCTATAGTTACATAAATTTAGATATTAAAAACTTCTCTCCGATAAACCCAGTACGGTTCATTTAGAGGTCGTGGAACATGAAAAATCATAAAAAAAAGCCCACCTTGGGGGAGGTTGGGCAAAAAAGGAACTACAGCATTGATTTCTATAGATAATTATAACGCATTTCGCATAAGGTGTATTATGTTAATTTTAGGAAAGTTAACATAATACACAGATTCTTATATCTATTTCTTTTTTGGTAACTTACGTTTTTCAAGAAGTATATTAATACTTTTACTTACTAGATTATTAGAAATACCAAGTGTTTTTGCAATTTCCTTGTGAATGTTAGTAGGCCAATTTTCTTGTGGACCAATAGGAGCATGGTTATAAACATCATTGATTATAATTGGAGTCGCCTTTCCTTGAGACCATCTTTTTAAGAGAATGATGTCATTATTCATTTTTTCAAAAGTTCCATTAATACGAAGCATAGATCCACTTAAAGGTTTTTGCTGTTTTATTCTTAAAAAATTTAATAGCTTAATTATAAAAAGCTGTGTATATGATTTATCTTCTTTAGAGTTTTGATGTAAAACTACCATTTGACGAACCACTCCATGGCAACGATTTACTAATGCTAAAGAACGTCTTGATATCAATAAATTTTCATTTTCATTTTTGTGTATTTTTAAACTTGTCTCTTGTAACTTAGATATCTCTTTATAAAGTGAAGCTAATGCACTTTCATTTCCGAAAGAAATTAATCTAGCTTGATTAGCATTAAATATTAAATATTTAGCCGTAATCTCTAAAATATTTGCAGCTAAGTGAAGGTCTTTTTCTATATTACCTCCATTATTTAATAACGCATTTATTTCTTCTATTTCTAAAGAGAAGTTGCTTATTCGTCTTTGACAATCACTTGTGTGCAATAATAAAAGGATTGTTTGCTGTCTTTCAGAAGCGAATTTCCCAACTAGTAGAGCAATGAATAGTAAGCCTAGCACTACGACAAAAGCTGCAATAAGACGACCATATCCTATAGGGCTTAAATCTCCGTATCCAAGTGATGTAAAAGTCACGATACTAAAATATAAAGCATCAAAAATATCTATATTCTCTTTATTTAAAGAATGATCAGGAGGGATTAACCAAAAATACAATGCTGATGAAAAAATAACTATAAAACCAAAAATAAATAAATCTATATAAGATGCTCTCTCTACAAATCGTCCTATAGGAGTTGTCAGATAAGTTTTTTGATGCGGCTTTTCTAACTTCGGAATTAATGTTTGTTTTTCAATATCGTTAGACACTTTTCCCCCAATAATAAAATTTATGATGAGGGATGTTATAGATAGTTCTTCTTTAAATAAAGTTTAGGATGCCATTTAACATAATGGTGGTTATACGAAATTCTGTTGTAGCCCCATACATTCAAGTTTATTTCTTGCATGAATGTATCCTATAGGATACATTACTCTTATGTACTCAATATATACCACTGAAGTCTTTGATGACTGGTTTACTAAGTTAAAAGACCAGCAGGCAAAAAGACGTATACAAGTCCGAATTGATCGGGTTGAAGATGGAAACTTTGGAGATACTGAACCAGTAGGTGAAGGTGTTTCTGAATTACGTTTCTTCTTTGGACCTGGCTACAGGATCTATTACTGTAAGCAAGGGCAAAGGGTCGTTATTCTTTTAGCAGGCGGAGACAAGTCTACGCAAAGTAAAGATATAAAACTTGCCCTACAATTAGCACAAGATTTAGAGGAGGAGCTGTAAATGGCTATCAAACTTCGTAAATGGGACAGTGCTGAACATCTTAAAACAGAAGAAGATATGCAAGCTTACCTACAAGCCTGTATCGATGAATCTAATGGTGATGCGGCATTCATTGCAAAAGCTTTAGGTAATATTGCTAAAGCTAAAGGAATGGCTCAATTATCAAGAGACACTGGTTTAGGTCGAGAAAGTCTTTATAAAGCACTTTCTGGCGATGTAAATCCAAGCTTTGATACTGTTATTAAAGTCGTAAAAGCACTGAATTTACGCTTAGCAATTTAAAAAAAACTAGTAAAAAAGGGAGCTTTAAGCTCCCTTTTTCAACTTCGTATAACGTGTATTATGTTAATTTTAGAAGAGCTATAAAATGTTTACAAAAATTGGTTATTCACTTTAAACCGCTATAGATGCATTAGCTTGGCCTAATGGAAGTGGATTAAGCTGATTTAAAAGACATACTTCTTCATATAATTTAATTAAGTGGTGTAAAGACATATCGATTAGAGGCTCATACATAAAAGCATTGATATGAATATTCTCTGGAGTCATTAAATTGATCTTACTAATTAATGTTAGATGCTCACATGTAGGATAAAGCCTAATATATTCTCTACATAAACCACTAGTTTGATTTGATTTGATTTTCTGTAAGTCTAGATTTGGCAACTTAGAAATTAAGTAGTTTTCTGCTTTTAATCTAATAGCAATTGCTAATGAAATTTTATTTTGGAGAAGGATTTCATTAACGTTTGGATCTTGAGCTATATTACTAGCTGTACGGTAAATTAAATCAAGTATCCTTTCATCGCCAAATGTGATGTTTTTACCATTCAAAAAAGCTATTTTTCTTGAGAAAACTTCGAAAATATCACTAGAGGTTAAGCTGTTACTATCATCTTTTAAGTGCAAACAACTAGTTAATGTCAAAAAATCTGGACTATTCTGGATTTCGCTGTATTCAATCAAATTTCTTACAAATGCTATAAGACTAATAAAAGTTTTAGGTTCTTGAAATTTCTCAACAAGATGCGAAAAAACACTGCCGAAGTATTGACCATTTTGTAAAAAAATTTCTTTGTGATCATTCTTGGTTGCCATATAAATTGCTGATCTATGTAAGTTTAATCTTGAGGCAACTGTTCTATAGAAATCAAAATTATGCGTGAGGATAATAATTCTAAAATTGTCTAATTCTATTAAATCAGAAATATATTCAATAATCGCAAATTTATTCTTGTAGTCAAATGAATCAGATATATCATCTAACACTAATAAATTTGAGGAATTATTAGCCTTTCTAGCCTCTAATTCGAATAAAAATTGAAGGATAAAGTATGCTCTTTGCTCTCCCTTACTAAGAATATCAATTAGGCTATTTTTATCTTGATTGACCGGTTCATCATTTCTATCAGCATAAAGAAAATCTAAAGTTGCTGTGTCCTTCTTTAAAATAATGTCCTCCTTATTGCTCAAAACAACCTTGAAAGGTACAAAAAATCTAGAATTAAAAGTATCAATAATACGATCCCAAATGTCTGAATCTTTTTTCGCTTCTTGGATGATTACTTCTAGATCTTTTTTCTTATCGAGATAAAGCTCTATTAAAAGGTCAGCATCTGTCTTAATTTCAGATAAAAATGAAATCCATACTTTCTTCTTAAAATCATGATAATTTTCTAGATCTACTAATATTAAATTATCTTTTTCGATTACTTTTTGAAAATTTCGAAGCTCAATGTTATTTGAAATCGCTTTATCTACTTTTTCGAAAGCGACTTTCAATTTTTCATCTTGCAAGATGTTTTCTAGCTCTGAATCAACAATTTTTTTCAATGCTATAGAGTCATTTATGACTGTCTTATCTTCTAAAACAAAAGTGTGACCAGCATAAAAAAAAGCATTGTCGGAAATAGATTTAATTATCTCATTTGCCTGATATGTACCAAAGGTGCCACTGCTATTTTCCTTAAAGAAACTAGATTTAGATACCACACTTTTATAGTTAGAAATATACTGATCTAATATGGTTTTATTTTTCTCAAGAAAACTTAAAACCTTTCCTTTTGAATCAAATACATCATTGTATTTAAATGATATTTTAATATAATCAGTTTTAATTTCATCTTTTATAGTGCTAAGAATCTCAAACAATGATGTTTGTGAAATATCTGAGAATGTATTTAATATTTCTTTTTCACAGTCACTACTTTGAGAAATAAGTTTAAGTTTTCTTATAAATTGATTTTTTCTTTCATCCAGATCTTTATAGATTTGATCATATTTTTGTTTAAGTTCTTTTTTAGCTAAAAAACTACTAATTTTATTTGATCCATCAAAACTATTATCTTCTGAGTTAATAACTAAAATACTACTTGAATCAATTTCTACGTTATCAACAGTGACTTCATATTTGGAAACTCTAGATTTATATACTCTATCTCTAGGAATGTTTTTAGGATCATTTTTTGAAAGTAAATCAAAGGTTCTCGCAAATGAAGTTTTCATGGTGCCATTTGGAGCGTATATCAGTGATGAATTTGATTTAGAAAAATCAAATTCATGATTTAGCTTACCTATCCCAAAGCAATTCTCTAAATTTACACTTAATTTTTGCATCATAGATCCCCTGTTAACCTTATATAATTTTATTATTTAAAATAAAATTAAATGAATAGCCACCGATTTTGTAGACAGCTTTTAATTAGATAAAATGTGTTTAATCCAACGTTGGGATAAAGATCCCTTGTGGCAATATCATTTAGTATAAAATTTCTTGTTCGAAATTTAAAAACTTGAATTTCCCACCAATTCACCATCCATTTAACATAATGGTGGTTATACGTAATACACTTGTTAGAAACCATTTAAAGTGTCTATATTCTCACCAATAAAAATGTCTAGTTTATGATGGTTTAAACATCATGGACTGGATATAAAATATAGATGCTGATCACTATGTCTGACAAAGAAATTCAACGTCTTGCAGAACTGCAAGACGTTAGAGATCATCGTATTACCCAGGTCCGTGCTGCTGAAATCCTGAATCTTTCCACTCGTCAAATTACTCGGTTATTGCAGAAAAAATCGAATCTGACGCAAATTAAAAGCAAATTCGTCGGCAGTTGAAATGAGCAAGCCATGAATTAAAGGCAGCAATTCCTTTGCCGAGCACACCAATATTCAGCAGGGTGAATAGCCACCACTCTCCTAGACAAATTTCGTCTCTTCTTTTTGCATAGGAGAGCATTATGAGTGGACAACTATATATTCCAGAATTAAAAAATAGGTATGGGGGTTCATTGGTTGTTTATTTTAAACAGGCACAAAACTCATAACTCTACTCCTCATGCTCGAGATAAAGTTAATCCACCCCTAACCCTTTAAACACCGCATCCACCGGATCTGCATAAAAGCTGGTCTGGAACTTGGTAAACAGTTCCACAGGAATCGTTGGGATATCTGCCGCACTACTCATTGGTAAAGCAACCTTCTTGGCACCCGCATCAAAAGCAACTTGCAGACATTCGGCAATACTTTCCACCGGAGTCACAGAGCCACCCAAGCTCATATCACCCAGTACCACCATCTGACTTTGTACCGATCGTCCTAACAGGCCAGAAGCGAAAGCCACTAAACTTGGCAAGGCAAGATGGCTGAGCGGCCCGGTATTCTGTAATTCAACCACATGTAAGTGGAAGTCATGTTCCAGCACCTTACTACCACCCGAGATTCGAGATGCATTGGCCTTGAAGTAATCAAATGCGATCTTGACCTGCTCTTTGGCACTACTTGAATTCCATAAGCCAGATGTCGCCAATTTTCCTGAACCTTTGGTGACTTGCAGTTCTAAGCGGTATAGCCCAGGCATGCCCTTATTACTCAGCCCGATGGTATACAGAAAACCTGGTTTAGCAGGACCTTCGGGAATAAGTCCACCTCCACCCTGCTCTTTGACTGATACAAAATGTTCTTCTAAGGTATCATTATCAATGTAGCTGAAATGAACATCATAGAATTCCATCCCCCCAATTTTCTTCAGCTGTTCTTTGACCCGACGGCGCACCTGCAGTGCATATTCCAGGCATTGCCGTACATCTTCTTTGTTAAATTGACCGTGTGGGTAGAGCAACTTCATCAATCCAGAAACCGTCTTGCGAACGGCAATCACATCGCGCTGATTCAGGTTATTTCCGAGTTTGAAGTACTTCTCAATGGAATCTGCAAAGCTACGCTTACGCATTTCCCGGAAGAATTCAGCAAGATAATCAACGATTAGACCATAACGGTTGGTAAAGAATTCCGGACGCATTTTTGGAATTTCCCAACCCGGGATATAGGCATGAAAGCGATCAAAGAATGCTGAATCGATCATTGCTTCAGGGAACGGCGCCAAGAGATGGCTGGTTTTAACCAGAGATTCCACACTTTGGTTGATATTACCCACAAAAACCATCGAAGCTGAGGCTTCCATCTGTTCACGACCACGGGCAAAAGATCCTGAGGCCATATAGTCTTTCATGATCTGAACGCCATCTTTGTCCTTAAAGGAAATACCGGCAACTTCATCAAAGGCCACCACATCCCACAACCCCACCAGACCAATACGGCGGCTACTCATGTTATAGAACAGATTGGCGACAGTGGTTTGCCCACCTGAAACTAGAATACTATTCGGTGAACACTCTTTGTAAATATGGCTTTTCCCGGTACCGCGTGGTCCCAGTTCACAGACGTTATAGTTATTTTCAACGAACGGAACCATACGCGCTAATAGGTGCCATTGCACGTCCTCTTTTAACGAAGCCGGTTCCATGCCGATCGAACGGATTAAACTCTCGCGCCACTGATCAGTGCTTAATGCTGCTCTGCCACTGAAAAGTTCATCCATATTCATATTCGGCATTTGAATCGGCTTGAGTAAACTCACCCCAAATGGAGAATTGGTTTGTCCTTCTTCATAATAGTAACTGAGCGTAGCAATGACCCAGATACCACCAACAAGTAATTTTTCATACTCTTTGACGATGCCTGCCGAGATTTCGGCATCTTTGATGCCCAGATTACTAAATGATGCTTCGTATTTGTCTTTACGCTCATTCAGTTTTACAGTCACCCGATCAATGACCTTATAACTGCCCCGTTCACGGACCAGGGATTTCACCTTCTCGGCTTCATCCGGTCGGACGTAGTTCTCAGCCAGTACGGTCTTTACGTTACGTAGTCCCTGTTCAATGATCTCTGGATCATCCGAGGCACAGTACATCCCCAGCAGGTATTCGAGTACATAGACAGGGACATTTGCCCCTTCTTTGATCAGTTTAGTCAGATCCTTACGTACCACCCGCCCAGCAAAGTGTTCATTCAGCAGCTGATCCAGTTCTTTATCGTTAGCAGATTCCATGTAGGCTACGCTCTATCGTTAATTCGTTATCAGGAGAAGTCATCGGTAAATGCCAGATCAATGGTGACCTTATAGCGTTGCATTTCGATATTCAGGTCTTTGTCCTTCAGCACTAGGAAGTAATCCTTCTTACGGTCAAAATCAGTACCGGATAATGACAGTCTGACCTGTTTGACCCGATCGGCAACAGAGTCGGTACTGCTATCAAAAGTCAAGGTTTCTTCACTGGAAACTTTAAGATCCCCATCATAAATGGCAATGGATAAAGTCACTGGCATGACCAGCTCACTGACAGCTTCGGTTTGCATCAAATCAAACTTCTGGATGTTATTGACCATCTTCAGCGTGGATTTGGTAGAAATGACCTCAACTTTACGCTTGGTCCGCTGTCCAGCCTTTTCACCACGCAGCTGTTTTACTGTCAGTACAGGCACTACAATTTCCTGAGGCATGATTCCGCCATGTACGAAACGTGAGCCTCCCACAAAATGGAAACGGTTCGCCCCTTTTGGAATCCAGAAATCAGTCGCAGATAGTGTGCCTGCCGTAGCTTGGGTTGAGCCTTTCCATGCTTCCTTGCTCTCTGGTAAACCATGCCCAATCACATAGCGTTTTTTGCTTTTCAATGCATTGGTCGGTTTTTCAGTCAAGCTTGAACGATCCGCAGATTCCAGTTTACTTTGCTGGAACAAGAAGCCATGGTCGGCTGTGATCAACAGGGTAGAAATATTGAAATGCATCAAGATCTTGCGGCTAAGTTCGGTCAGTTCTTCAATGGCATGTTCCACCGCCATAAAGGTTTCTGATTCTGTCGAGGCACTGTCTCCCCGAGCATCAATCACGTTGTGATAAACGTAAATCAGATCATGGTCTTTGAGCGCTTCACGGCCTTCATCACGCGACCAGCCTTTTACCGTTTCAGCGGTAACCGCCAATCCATTATAGGCCGCCAGAATTTTGGATCGTGCTGCAGTCCCTTTGCTGGACTGCCCATCTACTAAAACATCATCACCTGCGGCCTCTTTGTACTCCAAAGTCTGATGCGGCAACAACGAGGCCATGCCAAGTGTGGTGTAACTTGGGACAACGCCCAGCTGTGAAGACAATGTCGCTTCAGAATAACGCTTTTCATTGATACGATCACGCAGCTCTACCGCAGCTTCATAGCGAAAAGCATCACTGATGATCACCACAATACGGCGTTTCGTTGCAGAATTCAGCAAGGGTCTGACATGGGTATCATAGAAATTCTGCTGATTTGGGATATCCGTCATTTTCCAAACATTCAAGCGTTGCTCAGCTTCTACACGCTCGCCCCAGTTTCGTGCCAAGTGATCGATAAACCAGTAGGCATAGCAATTTTCGACTTCTTCATCGAGTTTTTTCAGGATATCGACATGAGCGCGTTGAGAAGCAGCACTGTAGTGGCGATAGGCCATATCAAAGCGATACAACTCCTGCTCGTAGGCTTTATACAAGGCTTCGCTAGAGTCGAAATAGAAACCGGCATCAAACTGCTGTCGCAGGCTGAACAGGTCAATGGCTGCCTGCAACGCTGTATAGACAGTGCGATATTTACGGCGGGTTGCATCATCCTTATGTTTGGAAGCCCAATAGCCATCCAGACGGGTAGAAATAATCGTTCTGAAATGTTCCAGTTCAGCTTTGGTTGCTGCAGGGATCTGGCTGGACAGATCGACAATGATCTTTTGTTCAATCACTTCAAAAGTCATGACATCGAGCAGCTGCTCCAGATCAAAGGCCCCGACCTTTTCTTGGATCCGCAGTGCATTTGCCACGGTCTGGGAGAGTGTATCGAAGGTTGGGTAATATTTGGAGCTGTCTCTCCAGCGCGACAAAAAGGCTCTAGCCGTCGCACGGGAGCTGACGGATGACATCACCAGTTCCTGAGCCCATAGCGGTATATCGCCCAGACTTTCACAGAAACCTGTGCTCATCAAACGGATAAAGAACGTACCGAGCTTGAATGGTGCTTCCCCATTCAATTCTTCAACCGATGCTGGATAACCAATTTCCGCCTGTAATGCTGTGACTAAAGCTGGCACTAGTTGGAATTTTTCCAGTTCAGCAAAGGAGTCTGGATTCACTTCCAGATCCAGATTCTGCTGTACCATTTCATCTGCTAGCGCCAGAACGATATGCATCAGCTCGGCACTGTCGGCCTTGACCACAGCTGCAATCATGGCCATATCTAGATCCTGTGCATCTGCATCAGGCTGGATATAGCGTTTTAACGCGCTCAGACGTGCTTTGGCTTTGAGGAACTCTTCACGTTTGGCCAGATGTTCTCTTAAACTTTGCTGTTGTAAGCCAAGCTCATTGAAGATAATCGAGAAACGATCGGCATAGAAGCTGCGTGAATACAGCTTGATGTCCAGTAGCCAGTCTTTTTCGGTTTCAGGCTCTGGACTTGGGAAATATAGTAAGTATTTACCCTGCTGGTCTTGCAGTTCCAGTTTTATCTTAATCGCCAGGCTCGACTCTTCTGCCATATTTAGAACCTGGACATCCCCCAGATTTAAAGCTTTTACTTCTTCGCTAAAGGACTGTTCCGCATCGTACCAAAAGACGATTCGGTGTTGTTCAGTATAAAAGGCTTGTTCCAGGCCTTGTTGAAGTTGACTTAAGTTCATGCAACCACCTCTGCATGATCTAGTGTGGAAGAAAAGCTATTCATCATTTCTCCCCCGTAATCGCTTTCACTTCAGCCAACAAGTCCCCAAACTTGCCGTAGTTCACTTTCACCCCATCATCTAGATCCAGTGATATACGCTGATCGGCATAGTGACGTAATTTTTCTTCAAAGCTACTCAGTTCAGCCTGTTGCTTATGCAAGTCTTGCAGTTTTTTCTCGATACGCTTGATTTCAGCCGCAGAGTCACTGTTTTCTTTGGCTGTTTCCAGAGAGTTGGCATAGGCAGCCATTTTAGAAATCAGCGGCATCACGTATTCGGTACGCATACGCGCCAAGGTACTTTCGTTATAGCGGTGCAAGTACACCAACGCCTGGAAAGCCCCCTGTTTACCACTGCTGAATAACCAGTAGATCGGGCGCTTTTTATAGGTCTGCATGTGATCTTTGTAGAACTTGCTGGCGAGATAACGGCGAATGGTGTCTTCAGCTGTTTCGTTGGCTTTTTTAGCCAAGCTTTCTGCCAGCCACTGCATATTGGTATCTAAAGTGTCTTTACCCCAAACCGCAGTTAAGAACTCTTGGATACGGTGCGTTGCATCATCTTCGAACCAGTGCATTTCGGTCAGTGGAATAATACCGTCTGCATCTGCTGGGAATGTTTGATAACGGCTGGCATCAAAGTCTTGATTGCCTGCATGGGCATAGATCAAGCCCGGTTCATCTAGACTATAACGTCCCATCATGCAGCCAAGGGCATAAGAGACTAAACGCTGGCTGTCTTTTTCACGATCGGCACGGGTCAGGGTGATTTGCTCGTCCGGTACGTCTGGCGTCAGTTCATCCTGTAAACCATAAGCATCAATAAACAGCTTATTGTTTTCTTCTTCCAAGCGTTTCATTTCAGCGACGGCGTTAGCATTTTGCTGTTGCCATGTATTAAAGGCTGTTTCTAAATTTGGCTGGTGTGTACCAATGATAGGGTTTTGACTAAAATCCCATGAGGTTTCATAGGCATCCCAATCAGATTTAGATTGAACAATAAGCTGATTTACAACTTCCAGAGAGTCCTTGATATCTTCTATTAATGGGAATTTGCTTATCGTACCGGCCTCAAAATTTAAGGTCGGTGACATATTCGATAAAAGCGTTTCTGACACCTTAGAATTTAGACAGCCAATAACTTTTTTTATTGTTAAATCCTGAGCAAAAACCGACATTCCAGCATCAGCAAAAATAAATCCACTTGGGAAATACCTCATAGAAAAAAGAGAGGATGTTATTTTGGACCAACTGACAGAAGGGTTAAAATAATAATCAGTATTTTGTGGTCTAGAACGCTGTTTGCCATTCTCATCTATATTCTCACGAATTTCTAAACCATCCTGCTCCCAATTTACTAAGTAGTCTTGATTACCATACCACTTTCTATACTCCCCCCCTTTATTGTATGGAAACCATTTTTTACTTGAAAATTGTGCTTTTTCTCGATTTTCCAAACCAAATCCAACTCTTCGAATGCTTACTTCTTGCCATAAACGTAAAAAGCGATTGTTATCAGCCGTTGCAAGCCCTTGTCGTGCATCAGCAACCTCTCCTAAAGAAGGACTTTTCTCAAAAATCTCCCTTACCTTTTCACTCACCCAATAAGCCACAGGACTACCTGGAATTTTCTTAAAGTCATCTGGTTTAGCATTAAAAAACCAACCACAATCATGATTGTTAATCGCTTCTAATGTTTTAGGTGCCTGATTTTCAGAGCCTTTAAAATCAGAAAGACGTATATATGACCCCATAAAATTACTTACATGTGACTTAGCCAATGTGAATGTACAAATGGGTACCGTTGCACCATCAAAACCAGAGTACTCCAACTGAATCAAGCTGGTAATTGTTGCATGATCAATAAAGTGAGCACGTAGATTTTCATAAGAAGAGATAAACATCCAAACAAAAGGTGACATAAAGCCAAGCTGACCACTTTCTTTTGTTAGTTGTAAGTCTCGAATCATAAAAGCTGAAAATAAATCTTTTTCATAGCCTAGATAATTTTTCTTTAAATAGGTTTTAAGGTTTGGATTTAAGTACTTGTTGCCCATATACGGCGGGTTCGCAATCACAGCATCATATTGTTTAGCAAGTAATTTCGCTTGTTGTACTAGAGGTAACAGCTCCTGCGCTGACTGTTGCGCAAAAATATCACCAGACTCTAATGCTGTATTCAGCTTGGTTTCTAAATCAGGCAGCTTTTTAGCGAATGTTGCTGGTACCTGAATCAAAGACCCAAAAGTTGAAGCATGTTCAAATAGCTCCAGCAGCTCTTTTAAATCTGTCTGAGCAATACCAGTACTTGCCAAATCCTGACTGAATGCATCTAAACGCTCAGGCTGACTATCCTGTAACGCAATAATATTCAGCTTCGGTGGATTGCTAAATAAACGGCGGTCGTCCTCACGCGCTTTCATCAGCAGTGCAAAACTGGCGAGCTGTGCCGCACGGGTATCAATATCAATCCCGTACAGGTTATTTTCCAGAATCAAACGTGGAATATCACGGCTACGGTAACCACGTTCTAAGTAAATGGCTTTGAGGCAATCATAGGCTTCCACCAGAATATGCCCCGAACCACAGGCCGGATCGAGTACCGTAATACTTTCGGGGTTTAAAGTATCGCCATCTTCACTAATACGAACATCAATCAACTGTTTTAACTGTGCATTGACTTCGTCGCTTTGCTCAGCCGGTTGAATATAGTATTCCCACTCACTGGAAAGCGTACTATCAGGCTGTGCCATCATCCATAAGCGGCCGACACTGTTCTGTACCAAATATTTTACAATCCAGTTTGGGGTGAAGAGTTGCGTCGCTGCAGGAATGTCTTCACTCTTGACGACTTTACCAATGACTTGATCTTTCTTTTCAGAAATATAGAACTGATACAGCCAGCCAATAATTTGCACATCCGACCAGTCTTCTTCAGGAATGCTGGTCACTAAATCACGTATCAAAGAGTCGGTTTTGGTCAAATTGTCAGGTAATAGTAGTTCAGATTCATCAGACACCTGTTCAAACAAGAGTGGCATGACCTGATTCAATGCATGACATTGGGCCAGTAACAGTTCCCGATAGAGTTCTTCGTCTTTATTGCCATCCAGTTTGAGTTCAGCCACACGGCTGGCATCTAAATTCGGTAGCTCAATATCCAGACATTCTTCCAAAATCTGTGGCAAGCCTGCACTGCCATCTGCACTGCTCAGCACACGGCGACCATGATCCAGTAAGCCTTTGCATTCCATGTAACGAATCGCACAGAGACGGTTAAACCAGCTATAAGCGATATAATCAATCGTCTGCTCAAAACTGCTGGTTTGAATGCGTTTGATCAGCTTGTCACGTGGTTTCATGACTGATAGCGGAAAAACCTGATCGCCAATCAGCAGCAAGTCGCCTTTCTGTTCAGCCGGTAAAATGCTGTCTGCGGTGATGCCATATTTGGTGGCCTGCTTGCGCATGGCTGCGATAAAATCGTTACGTGCTTGCGGTGCGTATTTTTTAATATGACTGGTATTCATCTTTAAACCTTTAATTAATGACTGATGCCGATATCCTTAAGCCCTGTTAGCGGATACGCACACGCTTTTTATCATTCACAATTTTTTTCAATTCAGCTTTGAGTGCATCTACAAACTGATCCACTGATTCTTCTGTTTCCAGATAGACACTACTTGAGCTTTTGCTGTAAATGCTGGCGACATCGACTTCGACAACAGGTTTCGGTGGCACTACGGCTGTCACAGGCTGTACCGGACTCGCAGCAGGTGTTGATGTTCCTGGGCTGGCGGTGGTTGCAGTGTTGGTTACACTCTCTGCTTTGCTCTGAGCCAGTTCTGCCGCTTTGGCCTGACGCTGGATTTCCGCCTCAACTTCGCTTTCCAACTCATACAAGGCTTCATCAAAACGCTCCACGGCGGTTTGGGTTTGCAGCATATAGATGGTGGATAGGCTAGTTTCCACTTCAATATCCGCTTTGAGCAATTGCAGCGGACGTAGTAGCTTGTTACTCAGCTCAGCGGTAGCGATGCCACTGTTTTTAATCTCAGCTTCTAACTGTTTGATCTTGTCATCAATTTGCTCTACCGCATGGCTACGCTTCTCAGTCAGCAATTGCTCATTGACGCTTTCCACTGTACGAACCAAATCAGCGACTTTATTTAACAGGCCATAGGGCGATTCAAGCGTGGAAATACGATGTAATTCGGAGAGGGCTTTTTTTGCCACATCATCACTGCCCAGCGCCTGTTTGTTTTTCTCAAAATGACGTAAGGCATGTTGCAGTTGCTGCCAGCTCGGCATCTGGTTACTAAAGAATTCATGAATATCACGGTAGTCTTCTTCCAGATCCAGATAGTCGTCCTTGTTCTCAACCACCGCTTTAAAGAAATCGAAGCTGTCGCTATTGGCCAGCAAGCGTTCTAAAGTCAGAATCGACCGCTCAATGACTTTCTTGCCAGGGAATTGCCCGACATCGGTTTTGCTCTTATACGACTTAAAGTTGGCTAACCAGGTCTTAAAGTTTTGGGTATAGAACTCAAACAGCTCTTTTTCTGTCGCTGGTCCCATGGCCGAGAATAGGTCTTGGGTCAGTTGGCGTGCCTGTTTCAACACCTGATCATCAGTCTGGCGCTTTTTAATAATGGAAACATCACGGCGACGGCGACTGTTTTGTAAAGGCTCAAAGGCATCTTTTAACTGTAAGCTGCCACCATTTAACTGCAGTGAAATCCGCCCCATTGCCGCCAACTGCCCCACCAGCAGTAAAATCTCGGCATCCGGCCAGCCATAAGGACGTTTGGCAAAACGATCTATCACATCTGAGACTAGAATACGCTCTGTACCGGTGGCCCGTAGTGCAATGTACTGCTCCACTTCCTGTAGGGCTTTGGGATTGCTCTGACCGCCATCCAGAGACAATCCGAGTTGCGCCATATCATCCACAGTCAAGACGGCGTTCAGTTCACGCCAGGCATCCTGCTGATAGACCTGCAAATAGCTCAGTTTGGTATAGGTGTTTTCCAGCAAATAACGACAAGCCTCATCCAGCTTGGTGGTTGGACTTGAAGATGAAAGTTGTAGATGTTGACCCAAGGCATAACTTTCCGCGTCCAGCAACATTTCTTCGACCCGGACACGCAGGCGTTTTTTACGTTCTTGGTTCTCACGGCCACGGTCTGCCAGAATACGGGAAATATCGGACTGAGTGCCATCATCATTTAAGCGGATGAATTTATTGGTTTTCAGCCAGGTGCGCAGTTCATTAAAGAACTGTTTATCGTCTGCCAGTTTAAACAGTATCTGCCCTTCGGCCTGAGTACTTTTACCAATACAGTAAGCTTCAGTGTAGAGGTTGTATTCCGTATCCAGTGGAGAAATGATTTCAACTTTCAAATCGCTCTCATACTTGCCATCCAGGCTATGGCTATCTAGGAAACGACCAATCTGATAGTCCATCTTGTTGGCTTGATGGCGGTATTTGTTCTGATCGCGCAGTAAATCTTTAAAGATCAGATTGGCTAACTCTTTATTTTCTTCTGAAGCTGCTAAGTCAGTGGCTTTGATTTTTCGGGTAATATCACGTTCTTCATTGGTCAGGAACAGGAACTCATCGCCATTCCTCGTAATCAGGCTCTCTTTTTCCAGACGCTGCAGGCTCTCTTCAATCCGCTTGCGCAATGCCAGCTTATCTTCATCAATTTTCTCAATCGACAAAGTCACCAGGTTATCCAGCGTACCTTTGATGATATCGACATAGCGGATCATGAACAGGGTACGCAGCATCTGCACATCAAAACCATCCAGGGTCTTATTCTGCCCTGCCTGGTCGATGGTACGCTTCACTGCTGTATCCAGGAAGCCTTCCACTGAAGTATAGAAGCGGTGGAAAGGAACCAGTGCCCCGACTTCATCTGTGGCAATCGCATTCGCGGCCATCTGGAACGCATCTAGCATGGACCGTTCACCATAGGCCAGGTGTGCACCGGTCGCACCGACTTTACGGATTTCTTCAAATACTTTTTGCACCAGCTGGAAATGGTACGGCGCAAAAGGATAGTTATGAATAAAGCTGTCTGGCCCCTCATAGTTCTTGAGGGTTGGGCCTGAACGGTCAAAGGTAATCTGATTTTTTAAGATATCGCCCTTTTGCTCAAACACCGATCTGAGCAATGATTCTGCTTCTGGGGTTTTACGTAATAAACGTTTCTGGATGACTTCATCGGTATTGGAACTGGACAGTGATAAACGGGTTTTAAAACGCCCAGCAATCTTGGAGAAGTCATTGGCTTTGGAAGAAGACATCTCACCTAAAACAGCATCGATGTCTGCCTGTGAGGTCACGATAATCCAAGCGCGGCCTTTACAGATCGTACCTAGGTTTTCAGTAATGGTTTGCAATGTCAGCATCAAGCGGGTATCGCTGCCAATAAACTGCCCCACTTCATCGACCAAGAATAACATGCGTTGCTGGGGTCCTTTGCTGTCCAGGTATTCTTTCACCCACTGACAGAAGTTTTCGACCGAAACACTAAAGGTCTGCTCAGAATCCTCAAACCATTTATGCGCAGCTTCTGCTGATAAGTTGAGGGCTTGGGAAATTGCGGTTTCGACATCATCCTGATAGAACTGATAGCCGTCACGTTCTTCTAGCCAAGACATGCCGCTAGATTCTTCAAAAGCCTGTTTAAAGCGCTCATACACCCCTTTCTGGCTCAGATGACGTTCCATATGTGCAATATGTGGATGGTCAGCACTAAAACCCTGATACTCGTTAAACACGCGTAAAAACACATTCAGAATCGGATTACCATCATCATTGGAACTGGCTTTACTGTCTATATTAAATAGGATGACATCGGCATGATGGCTAACGGCCTTGCCAATATCGGCACGGATAAACGCATCACGGATTTTAGATTCATCAAAGAACTCGGCTGCGCTACGTTCCTTACCTTCAGCATCGCTTGCCACTTTATTGGCCAGAATATAGGACAAGGTTTTCAGGAAATGTGATTTACCTGAACCAAAGAAGCCTGAAATCCACACACCGACACGATTGGCAATCGAAGGATCGCTTAGGTCTGTACCATAAGACTGGAAAAAGTCCCGAAAATGCTTTTCCAGTTCATTGGTGACCACATACTCATCAAGTTCCTGATATACCGTGGTATTGTCATTCTGATCTGCCTTGACCACCCCGTTAATCGCACGATCTAATGGCTTGTAAAAAAGTTCTTTAATGTTCATCTCAATCCATTCCCCCGAATTCTTATTTCTATTTGCCGTGTTTAAGGCACTAATCTGAATGCTCTGTAGTAATTGTTGCTTGGAATTTTTCCAAATAAACTCATCGCTTGACCGTCGTAATAGCCTGGGTAAAACAGCACCACTGGCTTATGCCCCAGTAACGAATGCAAACTGTTCAATAAGTGATGGGCACGTAACAGTGGCCAAACCGACCCAACCCCAGTCATCAACACAATATCTTGCGCATTGGTGGCATATTTACTCACCAGATAAGGCGCGAACTTATCCATATGCAGTGGGCCTTTCAGCGCTTTGAGCAGCGCATCATCGCCTTTGGCTTTTTGCATTTGAATGGCTTTATCGATGAAGTTACGCTCAGCCAGATAATCCACCACGGCTTGCAGCAGGTTGATATTCACCACCTTCAGCTGACTGTGTTTTTTCTCTAGCATCCCTTCAAGAAAATGAAGATATTCGCGGACTTTCAGCTCATCTTCAGGCGCATAATCAAAAATCCAGAAGCCAATTTCATTACCCAATCCTTGTCCAGTGAGAAACTCAGTGGAAAGAATTCGCTCTGGAATCTGGTTCAGACGCTCATGTATTGTTTGACTCATTGCTGCCCCTCTACAACTAACGCGTCCATAGCGACACTTCCATAGATCTTTTAATGCGTTGTTTATAATGTTCTTCCAACAGGCTACGCAGCTCTGCTCTGACGATCACGCGCTGCAACTCCAGCTTACGGGTACTTTTTAAGTAACCGGCTTCTGCCAGCATGCGAAACACCACCTGCCCCATTTTTTTCTTGCTGGACTCTTTCCAATCACAGATATCCGGATCGCGTTGTGAGCGTTCATCCAAAAAATCTGACCAGATATAACTGTCCAAGTATTGCGCCTGAGAGATATAGGCATCCCTCATCACCGTTTCCATAAACTCAAGCAGCAACAGGTTGCGTTCCAGTGCGCTACAAAAAGCCACCTGGGTCGCCAGCTCATCATCCCCATCACGTAGTGCTTTCCAGAAATCAGGCTCTAAGCGCTCCAGACGCTTACGAATAGCGGTGGCATTGCGTTGAGCTGAAGCAGGCGTTCTTTTTTGCAGAATATTGTCAATCTGAATGGCCTGATGCCATTGTTCTGGAGTCGCTTCTCGTAATAACAGATCCGCGATCAGCCGGCTTTCACGCACCATCAGGGAGCCACCAATCAGGTCACTGTCATAATGAAATTGTTCTAACATGGCCAATCTCCTATGAGGCCTGATCAAACAGGTAAGACGACAGCTTTTCGATATCTGAGCGTTGTAGTACCAAGGGATATTTCAAGGCATCATCCGCCTCAGCCAGCGTGATCGCGGCCTGATATCGCTGCAAGGTATAGTGAGCCAGGGCTTTTTTCACCGGAATCTGTAATCTGCCATCAGGCATGCCGAAGTCTTTTTCGACCAGCGCTTGTTGTGATGAGTTCAATTTTGGATTAGGGATCAGCGTCAGTACAATTTCTTCATGCCATTGCTGATCCTGAGCAGGGTCTACTGACTCAATCGCCACCACAACAGGTGTGCGATCAATTCTGGAGAGTAAAAAGTCCTTAAACTGCTTGCTCTGATGGCAATAGGCACGGACATGCCAGCGAAAACCGGTATACACCAGGGTGTGTGGGGAAATGATGCGTTCATGCCACTGCGGATTCTGCATCGAGGCATAAATCATTTTTAAAGTGTTTTGGTTTCGGCAGGCACGCAAAACTTCCCGAATCACTTCAGGACGTACACTGCGATCAGGTAATTGAACTGCTGCAAGATTCGGTTCTGGCATCGCAATCAGCGCATGCGATTCACTAACCAAACCTGACAGCATATTGAGATATTCATTGATATGCGCTGTAGTCAGTACAGGCTGGAAGCTGGCCTTAGGCACATAACCCTTGACCGATGGATCATGAATCAAGGCATCGGGGTTATACAGCGTATTATAGCGCTTGATATCCGCAGAAGCCTGCTGTCGACTCAGTCCAAACCAGCTCATCAAACGATTGGTAACCAAACGACCTTCCCAGTATGCAAGCAGCTCGATCGCTCGCATTCGTAGCAGGACTTCATGCTTATCTGTCGTCATATACCAATCAGTCAATAAATAGCAGCTTTAAGATTACCCTACAGCAAATATACAGTAAACATTTTTGACGGTATTTAAAGGTAGTATTGCAATCATCAGATAAAAAATATACTAGTATCCTGATGATAGCCGTCAAAGTACGATCTCTAGCAGATCATGGATCCTGGTATAGCGCGTGAATTGAGCTAAGTTTTAGAATGAGAGCAATATGGGTTTTAGATTTCGTAAAAGTATTAAATTATTCCCGGGTTTTAAAATTAATCTGACCCATAAAGGCATCAGCAGTGCCAGCATTGGCAAACCTGGTGCTTCTCTAAATATTGGGAAAAAAGGTACGCGAACCAGTGTCGGCATTCCAGGTACGGGACTATCTTACTCTAAACACCAACCTTACTCTAAAAAGACCCGTGTTCCACAACCGACATCGCTAGAACACACGGAATATAATCCTCAGAATTTAGAACAACCGAAGGCAAAGATATGGCCTTGGATTATTTTTGGAATATTGTGTTTTATGGTGGGTGCCGTCATTTTTTAGCAAGAACCGCATTGTATTTTAATCAAAAAAAAAATGCCCAGATGGATGAATGGGCAAACTAAGGAATTAATATCCTTCAGAAACTCCAGCGCAATTCTCGCTACTTTCAGTAAGCGACTCTGGCTCAATCATGATAGTCTGACTCAATCGAGTCGAGGTAAATCGATCCATCACAATTGGAGCAGAAATTATGCTTGATCACACTCTTGGTTAATGCTGAAAAGTCTTTGAGTTTTAATTAATAAATAATAGTATCCATGTCTACCCTCAACTTTACTTATTTTCAGATAGCAACCAATCGAGAGCACTCATTTTTACAATACCATTATAATTCGCTTCAGTCCCTATCGTGTCTAATGTAAGCAAATACTTGGGATACGAATCAGAAATTTTCTGTAATGGACGTAACTCTCGGCTGAGTGTCTCCTCATTGAGCGTTTCTAATGCCACCTGATAATAAGTTAAATTCTGTAAAGTATCGACAGCAACAAAATCAATTTCATATTCATCAACCCGCCCTACATAGACCGTATAACCTCGTCTGACAAGCTCAAGATAAATCACATTTTCTAAGATATGACCTTGATCAGCATTAGCATCAGGCAACATAATCCGGCGCAATCCGACATCAACTAAATAGTATTTTTCAGAGGATTGTAATAACTCACGCCCGCGTACTTTAAATTGTGCGGCACTATAAAATAACAAACTGTCCTGTAAGCCCTGAATATAGCGTTTTACTGTTTCAAATGAAATTTTAACCCCACTTGAAACAAAGGTATTTTTAATTTTATTGATGGAAATAGCTGAGCCTGTCACGCTTGCCAAATATCTTGTGACACGCTCGAGAGAGTTAATATCGGCAGTATTCAAACGTGGAATAACATCTTTAAACATTACACTGGCATAGACCGCTTGCAAGTAATCATAAGTTTCCTGCTGGCTAGTCATGGCAAGCGTATAAGGGAAACTACTGCGCGTATACATGGCATACAAATCACGATTTGATAATTGTTGGATGATCGGATTATTTTCAATATGCCACTGTTTAAATTCTTGGAATGAAAGGGGTAAAACATGTTGCTCTATATAGCGTCCTGTAAGTAAAGTCGCAAGTTCTCCACTTAGAAAGAATGCATTTGAGCCTGTAATATATAAATCGATATAATCCCGAACATATAAAGAGTCGACTACTTTCTCAAAATTTGTAACATGTTGAATTTCATCTAAAAAAACATAGTTTTTTTTACTTTTATCAACTTTGGATAATACATAATCATGTAGTTTACGGTAATCGGTGAGTTCTTCAAATTCCATAAATTCGAAGTTGATGGCAATGATGTTTTCGGCTTGTACGCCCTGTGCTTTTAGGTCTTGTTGAAACATCGCCAATAAGGTGGATTTTCCAGAGCGACGCACACCTGAAAGTACTTTAATGACATCACGGTCTTGCCATGTATTCAGAAATTTTAAGTAGCCATCACGTCGAATATTAGCGCTTCTCATTATTTACACTTAGAATCTAAAGTTTTAATAAATTCTATCAAATTTTAGAATGTATATGTAAATATATTTAGTTTTAAGAAAAGTTTAAAGGTTAAGTGAAACATTCAAAGCTGCTGTAGAAGCATGTAAACATGCAGATCTGATCAAAATCCAAATTCTGTCTTTTTGATTATTTTCCATGTCATGTTATTTCATTTATGCTACGAGTTAACTGCTATATAAATTAAGTGAAAAGTAAATGGAACTAAGTTGTTAACTAGAGTGGAACTCATTTTTGTTGTGCTGATGGTCTCAGCCTTAATCCTAATTGCTTATGAAATGCTAAAAGGTTTATTTTAGAGCATCTATACAATTTTTGATCAAAAAAAGCCCACAGAGGGAATCTATGGGCGAAACTAAGGACCTTGACGGTCATTCAGAAACTACAGCTAGTTTCTGGTTGTGATTCTGGACTGAATTAAAAATAACCATATTGGCTGAATGTATCAAAAGTTAAATCATGTGATTAATCATTGATACTTCTGCAAAAATGAGCTCATCGCTCTGTTGATTAATACAGTAATTCACCAAACAAAGCCGCTCTAATCTCTTCCAGGCTCAGATCTGATTTCATCCTATTACAGATGGGATGAACCAGCAGACCATTCTCTAGAACACCTTGCCCACCTACGGCTTTGGCAATCCGATGATCCGATTCAGTAGAATCAAGATAGATCAATCCATCACAAATGAGGCAAAAGTTATGATTACCCACCAGAAAATTGTGCTTAAGCAGACTCTTGGTTAATGCCGAAAAGGCCTTGGGCTTTGACCGAGAAATTGGACTAATCGACTCCACATATCCCACTCTATTGTAAACAAGACATTTTTATCTTTTATATTCAATGGCTTATTTTCCTGCTAATTGGTAATACCATGAAAAATACCATGCTCAGAAAAGGCTTAACAATATTTTGAAAAATTGCCTACTGAGCGCTGCCGCACAGCTCCATAGGCCGCTTTCCTGGCTTTGCTTCCAGATGTATGCTCTTCTGCTCCTGCAGCTAATGGATCACCGCAAACAGGTTACTCGCCTGGGGATTCCCTTTCGACCCGAGCATCCGTATGAGACTCATGCTCGATTATTATTATTATAGAAGCCCCCATGAATAAATCGCTCATCATTTTCGGCATCGTCAACATAACCTCGGACAGTTTCTCCGATGGAGGCCGGTATCTGGCGCCAGACGCAGCCATTGCGCAGGCGCGTAAGC
>NZ_VPBF01000041.1:0-25226 GCF_013418865.1 Acinetobacter sp. YH12117 | reverse complement strand
AGTGATGGGAGAGAATGTTCAAGAGTGGATTCTAAATGTTCAGATAAAGACATAAAAAAATGAGCGTATTTACATACACTCATTTTTACTACATTTTTCTAATATTTGCTTAACTGACTGGCATTACTCCATCGGGCGCTTTTTTAATACTCAAACACAAGAGCTGAGCCAAATTCTATTTAAGGTGCATTTGCCTGTGCATCTTCTTCATCTTTGGCGGGTTGCATCGACTCAATCATGTCGTGCTTGTTAAATTTCTTGTACTCTGGCTTTGCTTCATACCCCTTCCAGGCTTCTTTAACCTTGTCGGCGCTAATTTCATCTAAACTAATGCCTTCGCTTGGGGTTGGAGTCGCATCAAACTTTAACGTTGTCATATGTGTGCTCCTATATACTGGTTGATTCTGTTCCTTCACATCAACATAGCACTTTCTAGCAGACTTGCAAGGGCAAAATCACGTCAAATAGTTGAGTTTAATTTTTCTTTTAAGCTGTTCTCATCTAAAATATCGGACAAAGCTTTTTTGATCATGCCCGATCGATTCTTATTCGGAGTTTTCCTATTATGTCTTATCGCACCCTGTCCCAATTTCTACAACAACAAAGCGGAAATTTAACCCCTGAACTTGCACAGGTGATTGAGACCATTGCCAACACCTGCAAAACCATTGATCAGGCTTTACAAAAAGGTGCCTTAGCTGGGGTTCTGGGCAGCGCACAAAATGAGAACGTGCAAGGCGAAGAGCAAAAGAAACTCGATGTCATTTCCAATGATTACCTGATTGATGCCTTACAGAAACATCCCAATGTGGGCGGTTTAGCCTCAGAAGAACTGGATGAATTCACTCCGGCACAGGAAAATGGCCAATATTTAGTGCTGTTCGATCCGCTAGATGGTTCAAGCAACATCGACATCAATATGTGTGTCGGCACCATTTTCTCGATTCTTCCGGCAAAAAATGCAGTGACCCAAGCAGCTGATTTCATGCAGGCCGGTGTTCACCAAGTTGCTGCCGGTTATGTACTGTATGGCCCATCAACCATGATGGCCTTAACCGTCGGTGCAGGTGTAGTATTCTTTACCTTCGACCCGGAAGCTCAGGAATTCCTGCTGACTTCGGAAAATATCCAGGTGGCAGCGGATACCAAAGAATATGCAATTAATGCCTCTAACCAGCGTCATTGGGAAGCACCCGTTCAACGTTATATTGATGAACTGCTAGCAGGTAAAACCGGTCCGCGTGAAAAAGACTTTAACATGCGCTGGGTGGCCTGTATGGTGGGTGATATTCACCGTATTCTGTGCCGTAGCGGGATTTTCATGTATCCATATGACCTGAAAGATCCGAAAAAAGCTGGCCGTTTACGTTTAATGTATGAAGCCAACCCGATGAGTATGCTCATGGAACAAGCCGGCGGTGCGTCGACAACAGGTCGTGTACGTATTCTGGAAATTGAACCGACCGATCTGCATCAACGTGTACCAGTGATCATTGGTTCTAAAAACGAAGTTGATCTTGTTACTGGCTACCACGCTTAATTTTTTCTGATAACACCTGTGGGTCTGTGCTCACAGGTGTGGATGTTCTCCATGCCTACCTTATTTCTCGAATCGAAAGATAATCCTAAAATTAAGCACCTACGTGGCTTGATTGAACAAAACAGCTACCGTAAAAAACAAGGTCAGACTGTGCTTGAAGGTTCGCACCTTTGTCTGGCATGGTTAGAACAAAACCGGAAAATTAACGCGATTTTCACCACCGAAAATGCCCTGAAACATCCTGATCTGAACGATATTCTGGACCAGTATCAGGGTACGGTGTTTGTAATTGGCGAGTCTTTATATAAAGATTTAAGTACCTTGGGCACCACCCTTGCCTGTCTGGCTATTGTCGATTTGCCAAGTTCCAGTCAGGCGCTTGACTATCAGGCCGATACCTTAATCTTGGAAAATGTCCAGGACCCGGGCAATGTCGGCACCCTGCTACGCTCGGCTGCTGCAGCCGGCATCCAGCAAATTGTCTGCACCAAAGGCTCCGCCTCGTTATGGTCACCACGGGTATTACGTGCCGGGATGGGTGCGCATTTTTCTTTGCAGACCTTTGAAAATATCCAGCTCGAGGAGATTCTGGAACAGTTTAAAATTCCGGTCTATGTCACCAGCTCACACCGTTCCACCAGCCTGTATGCCAAAGACTTAAGCCAGCCATGCGTATGGATTCTCGGTAATGAAGGTCAAGGTGTATCGGATTACGCACTAGCACATGCCGAAGCCGTTACCATTCCACAACCGGGCGGACAGGAATCTTTAAATGTCGCGATTGCCGGTTCAGTCTGTTTTTTTGAAATGGTACGTCAACGACTCTAATACGTTAATTTATATTAAATAGGCTGGCCCTATTAAAAAAATAGATTACACTAGAAAAATAATAACTTGTAATGTCAACCGAACCATTATTTTTAACGTTAATAGTGCCATGAAGTTAAAAATAATGGTGGGTATCCAATGACAGGATTTTCCATCTCTATGGATTTAGCACCCAAAAAGTCTCAACCTGAAAGTTTGAGTACTCTGAAGAGTACGGCTGAACAACGCCTGAAAACTTTTATGCACGAGGTCACCGGGCGCGCCTTAGTGATGATGGAAAGTGCCACTCAGGGACAGCATGGCATCGCGATGGATCTGGTTCAGGAAGCCTTTATTTCCCTGCACAAATCCTATGCCGATAAAAGCACAGATGAGTGGTATCCGCTGTTCTACACCATTTTAAATAACAAATTACAGGACTGGCGACGTAAAGAAGCCCGTCGTGCACAACCCTTTTCATTTTTCCGCAAAGTCAGCCTGGATGACGATGATGTCGAACAAAATGATCTGGTCGATGAACGTGCACTCAATCCTGCTGAGTTTTTGGACCAAGCCATGACTGCTGAAGAAATTCAGGAGGCAATCGCCAAACTTCCGGTGCGTCAGCAACAAGCGTTTATGCTGCGGGCCTGGGAAGGGTTCGATACTCAGACCACTGCCCAGATTATGAATTGTTCTGAAGGCAGTGTAAAAACCCATTATCATCGTGCTATTCAGGCTTTACGCCAGACTCTGGCACATATGAATCCATATCTGGGAGGATCATCAGAATGAAACAAGATGATTTCTTAAAACAAGTGACTTCCAAACTTGATGGACTCGCCCACCACCACAAAGACAAAGCTGTGGTGATGAATCATGTTCTGGATCAGATTCAGGATAAGCAGACATCACGCTATGACCTGTGGAAAATGTCCGGTTTTGCACTTGCGGCTGCCATTGCAGGATTCGTCATTTTACCAAATTCGGTAGAAATGACCGCGCAACCGCAAAATCAGGTGGTGGCTACGCCAAAACTTTCACCACAAATGATGGAAGATCTAGAAATGTTATTGGTGCTGGGTGAGGATAAAGTTCAACATGGCAGCTAAACGTTTAGCATTCGCCTTCTGTGCGCTGGGCTTTTTACAAACCAGCTTTGCTGGCTTTGAGCGTTTCTGGATTTTCTCCAAAGATGCAGATACGAAAATTGTTGAAAGCTGGGAAACCCTCTCAGATGAAGAACAATTGGCCTTAATCAAGCGTTATCAGAATTTAAAAGAACTACCGTCCGATAAAAGTGCTTCTTTGCAGCAGCGTATGGACTGGTTTATCCAGCTACCCGATGCAGAAAAGCAGAAAATGCGTGAAACCTGGCAAAAAATGAGTACCCAGGAACGCAAGGAACTGGGCCAAAGAATGCAGAAGGCCACGCCTGAAGAACGCGTACTGATTCGTGAAGAATATATCAATAAATATATCACGCCGACGGAATACTAAGCGGTTAAGCCAAGCATCAACCCAATGCTGGTCCATAAAAAAGCCTCTTGAAAGAGGCTTTTTTACACTCACTGAATTCATGATTTAGGACTTAAACTGACGGCGTACACGATATGCTGCCATACCCAATAAACCAAATAATCCAGCAAGCCCTAGACTTCCACCACCGCTTCCTTCAGTATTGCTGTTTTTCGCGGTATTGATCAGGCTGATGGTCGCCTCATTAGACAGCTCCTGTTCAGCATCAAATACCGTGTATTTCAGCTCATAATCAAACGGGCTATAGCTGTTACGCACCTGAATCTGCAGGTTTCCGCCATAACAAGTTTCACGCACATAATCCCCTGGACATGGACCACTCCGGTCTGCCGTGACCAGTACACTTGAAGGCACATTGGTTAAACGGATTGGCAATTCAAGTCCATTGCTATCGGTATAAAAGGCCGGTTTATTTTGTCCAGACAGCAGTGTATTGACAGGTCCATCGCCATCATCACTGTCATTTTCCAGCGGATTGACATTAATTTTCAAATCCGAACCATATTCAATGGTGTAGCGGTCGGCTTTGGCAATCGGTTTGATGTTCATGAATTTTGCTTCAAGCAAACCACTCGACTGAACAGTTGGATCCGTCACCGACGTAATGGTATAGGCACAATAGGCAGAATCAATATTCTGGGTCACCTGATCATCGACCCGATAGAACAGAATCCGTTTTACATCGGCATCCCATTCGCATTTCAGGTTTGGATCATGCAGCAGTTTACTGCGGTCAAAGGCCGCATCTTCTAAACCACCGCCAATACCATAGACTTCTGTACTGATATTAAAGTGTTCCGGTTTTAGTTCCAGCAATTGTGCCACGCTACCATCGGCATTTGGTTCATCATGCTTGAGGGCCAGTGCAAATGGATCGATATAAATAGTCCGATACTTCTGTTTTTGCTTGGAAAATTTAAGTAAATTTTCATAGTTTTGCAGATCTGCCTGATATTGGGCCAACAGCTCTTTATTTTTCTCTGGTGCCTGAACCAGCGCTTTTAAACGGTCAATCTCCTGCTGATAGCTGTCAAACAAGGTCACATGCGACACGTTTTTCAGATTGACAATATCTGCTGCGGTCATACGCATGAGTTCAACCGAACCAATTTCACAGCTGTTTTTCTGTTCTGGATCTAAAATCAGGGTGCCATCAGTCACACGCTGTAAACCACGCTGATCTGACACTTCACAGCCAAATCCTTCGACATTGACCAGGTCTGCATCATTGCCTAGATTTTTTGGATAATATAACGGCAGGAATAAGTTATAGGCTGAAGCCGGCTGCATTGGATAGAGCACATCACTTAACTGCTTGCCACTCAGATTCACCGAGCTCATTGAGTTTTCTTCTGTGCTCGCGAGCGTTTCCGGCAGGTCACATACCCCCTGCTCTACACTTTGTGCATTCGGGAAAATTAGCGCATTGCGTGATGAGCTGATATTCGGTTGCCGCTCGGTTAAATTACCATTATTCAACGCATAACGGCATGATTTTCCGGTATTAAATGCCAGCACATTAAATCTTAATACTTTGATGCCTGAATCATCATAATAGAAGGTGCTGGCGGCCTCATTTTCGACAATGGTATTGTTATTTAAACTGAAGACCGATTGCGTACTGAGGCGGTGCTCCGGGCCATTGGCCAGGTTAAAAATATGCCCCTGCGTTAAGTTCGCTTTATTTTTAGCCACTGTGGTATTGGTTAAAGTCAGACGCGGCTTGCCACAAAAATCAAAGCTACTCAGGCTGTTGCTGTTGCCATTTTGAATGACACTGCTTTGCTGAATGGTGATATTGGCCTGGGTATCTGCTAGATTTGCCGTACAGTCCATCGCCAGCACACTGCCGACACTGGCGCTGTTCCCCTGAATCAGGCTATTCACCACCGTAATTGGCTGTTCCTGATTATGGGCAGCAATATACAGTGCACCACCCCGCGCTGCCTGCGAATCCAGAATTGCGGTATTGGTCAAGGTCAACGGTCCGGCAACCAGTAAAGCCCCGCCCAGCCCATCGCTATAGCCATTTTTAAGGGTCAGATCGTCAAACATGACATTGGCCTGACTGTCGAGCGTATTAACAATACGATGCAGCCCCTGGCCGTTAATAATGGTCTGATGCGGTATCAGCGCCGGATAACGGTGGGTAATAGGATCTTTCTTGCTGTAATCAAGCGGTGTTGCGCCCATAATCCGCACATTGGACTGCGGGCGTAATTCAGCATTTAACTTGTATTCACCCGCTTGCAGACGGATATAATCCACTGCAATATAGTTGGTATTGCCGACACTACAGCCCCCAAAGGCTTTGTTCTGTTTGGCCGCCACCAAGGCTTCACGTAGCGAACATTTATCCGGGTTTTCACCATTTTCATCGGCAAATGTGGTGACATAAATAGTACGGTCTTCTGCGGCCATTAATGACATGGCACTGACAATCATGACTCCCAAGAGTGCTTTTTTATAATTTTTCATTCCCTTTCCCTGTTTTTATTTTTTACGGCGCCAAGCTGCCAATAACATCAACATGAGCACGCCATAGCCAGCCACTGCTCCGCCAGATGTTTTAATTTTGTCACTATCCATGTGGTTTTCAGGTGCCTGAATCACTTGTACACGAATTTCTACATACGGTTTGGTGGTATTAAAACGTGTACTGGTGGTCACCAGTTTAATTTTAAAAACATCTGCGCCATGCCAAGCAGAATCCGGGGTATAAATAATCTTGCCCTGCTCATCAATTGTCAGTTGGCCTTTGGAACTGGTCTGGGTCTGCTCAATCTGCACACAGCCGGCTTGCCAGGCTTTCCCGGTCGGATTGCTGCTAAACAGGCTATCACAGAACTCGGCTGGTACCAGATCACTATCACCAATTAAATCGCTGACCGACATTTCGGCAATTTCACCGGCCAGAATATCCCGACCAATGAGACCTGAGGCATCAGGTACGGTAATTTCAATTGCACCACGGTCACACAAGGTATTATCCGAAGCTCGGTTCACCCCGCGCTGATCTGCCGAGGCACAAGTAACCTGCTCAGTGGTGCCCACTTGTGCATAGCCTTTGTTGACGATTGGAGAGTCAGCCAGGGTCTGGTAATTCAGTAAAATACGTGGGCGAATATAGCCCAGGAACTGTTCTTCTTTAACCTGATACGGGCAGAATAATGCGTCCTCATCTTCACTCAGCACCTTACAGGCGCCTTCCAGGATATTCCCGCTAAAAATATGGCTACCCTGCCAGATCTGGTTCGGGTAATTGGTATCACCCAGTCCACATTCTTCAGAGACCAGATTGTTTTGCAGCACGCTTTGATCGGCTGCCTCTTTGCTACAGTTAGCAGACTGCGCCGTCACAGGATGTGGATTGGCCAGCAGAATACTGTTGGCAATATAGCCTTTTCCTGCCGGGGCTTCTAAACGTACCCCTGCGCTATTGCCCATTAAAGTGACGTTATTGACCCCGATATTGTCTCTCAGGTTCAGCACATAGCCTTCATTGCGGTTAAAGGTCGTACTGCTGATGGTATTGGCAGCGGCCAGCAGCTTGAGATTTTCGACATCTTCTGTAGGTAACTGGGTGTAGAGGTTGGCAGATGCCAGATCGCTGGTTTTGTTGTCGCTAAACACCGCTGCATAAATCCGGAAGCTTGGCAGTCGGCTATAGATGGCGCCACCCTCGGTGGCATGGTTGTGCTGGATTAAACTGTTTTTAATTTCAATAAAGGCTGGCGCGATATTCTCTCCCTCTTCAGCCAGATTATAGATGGCGCCGCCCTGGTTGGCTCGACCCTGACTCAGCTTGACATAATCCAGCACCAGGTATTCATGGTTCAGAATCAGACCGCCCTGATTGGGACGGCAACTGTCGCTGCCACAGCCTTGCAGGCTGACTTCGCTCAGGTTGACCTGAATACGTTTATCATCGCTGCTTTCAATATGAAAAATACGTTCATTACCAGCCATTTCGATAATGGCATTGTTCAGGCCTTTGATATTGTTTTCTTTCAAGCCGGTGTCATAGGTGGTTTTAATGCTTAAGGGTTGGGTGATTTTTAACTGCTGATTGAGTTTATAAACGGCGTGTTTTTCTAACAGAATGACATTGGAGGAATTTTCGCCACCGCAGCCATTATGACCTTCTTCCGGCAACCCCAAATTAATATACTCGACTGCTTCGCGCAGTGAACATTCTTTATCATTGGCTTGAATATCTTCAGTGATAGTGACAACAATATTGCTACTATAAGCATGTCCCGCAATAAACAGCATACCAATGCCGATGCTCCGCTTGAGCATAAGCTTACTCCTTAACCTATTTATTCATTTTTATTTTTAAGTTGCAGCTTCCTTGCAACTAAGACTTATTTTGAGTGTAATTTGTCATAGCTAGAGTAATTACTCAAGTTTTTTTGTATTTTACCGATATTCGTCAATTAATGCGTAGATCTGGCGCAAATTCGCGCCGCTCAGTTTGGTTTTTTCGCCTTTTAGCAGCTGAATCAGTTGTTGCAGGCTTTGTAACAGCATTGAAGTCTGCTGCGGACCATGTAACAGCAAGTAGTCAATAATCTGCTGATCAATCTGAATACCTTTACGTTGCAGCACCGAAGTTACCAAAGCCTGACGGTCGGCAAACAGGCTGCCGGTCGGCACTTTCACACTCACAGCCTGAGTTAAACGGGACTGTAAATCGGGCAATTCCAGTTTCAGTTCAATCGGGGCAAAACGTGATGAAAACACCAATTGCCCGCCCATTTCATTGCTGTAATTGATTAAATGAAATACCGCGCGCTGCCAATGCGGCACGCCGCTAATCGCTTCAATATCATCCAGACAGACCAGATCAAAATGATCTAAAGAGGTAATGGCTTCGGTCGGGGCATCCAGAAGTTCCAGCAAAGAGACTTTAATCGCGGATTTGCCAATTTCCTGATAAGAATCGCAAATCGCCGAAAGCAGATGGCTCTTGCCGGTACCGGCACCGCCATAAACATAAAAACGGTTAACCAGTCCCGCATGCAACTGGCGCACTGCGTCAATTACATGGCCCCAGCCCGGACCAGAAAAATCACTGATTCGGGCATCGAGTTGAGGTTCTATATCAAGCTGCAGTTGACGCATATACAGAATAGGCCTTCGTTAAACATCTTTAGGATCAAGAGAATTCATCTTACTCGATTTTTCAGTCTGTTGCAGTGGCTTTGTCTGATCTTTCTCAAGATCAATATCGACATCCACCTGATCAGTTTCTATGCTGATACTGCCCGTTTGCTGGTCATGATGAATGATAGCCGTCGACTGTCCATACCACTGACTGCGTTCATAGCAATCCCGGGCATGACGCAGCAAGACCACAATTACCGCGGCAACCGGCAAGGCAATTAACATCCCGAGGAAACCGGCCAGTTGCGCACCAGCCAGTACAGCAAATACCACTGCTACCGGTGACAGTCCAATTTTATCGCCCAGTAAAAACGGTTGCAGCACGTAGCCTTCTACCGCCTGACCAATCATAAACACCACCAGCACCAAGAACAGTTGCATCCAGTCGATACCAAACTGCAATAAGGTGGCAATGACCGCAGCAATAATCCCGACCGCAAAACCTAAATATGGGATGATACTGGCCAGACCTGCCACCATCCCGATAATCAGGCCAACGTCCAGACCAATCAGTTGCAGACCGGTGGCATAGACCACACCTAGGAGGATCATCACCAGGAACTGACCTTTGACAAACGCGCCTAATACGTTATGGCATTCATTCACAATATGCAGGGTGCTGCGCTCATACGGACGTGGAATTAAACGGCGCAGACTGTCCAGCATACGGTCCCAGTCGAGCAGAAAATAGAAGGCAATAATTGGAATTAAAACAATGGTCCCGCCAATCTGGATAAAGTTCAGACCGGACTGCGCCACCCGTAAAATCATGGCTTGAATGCTGTCGGCGCTGTAATTGGTCTGCACATAGTCCATGATAATGGTTGACATATGCGTGGTATCAATTTCCATCTCATCGACATTAAAGGTTTCAGAAATCCAGGGCAAAAAGGTAGTATTGATCCAGTTAATTCCGACCGGAATACTGTCGCGGGCAATCATCAGCTGTTTCCAGACCAGCGGAATGATGTACCAGACTGCCACGGTCAGTAGAATCCCGATTCCGACAAAAACGATGCTGATGGATAACCAGCGCGGCACCCCAACCCGATATAAAGTATCAACCAGTGGACTGAACAGATAAGCCACAAGAAAGGCGACAATAAATGGAATAACGACCGGCTTGAGTAAATATAAAATCCAAAAAATTAAAGCTATCCCGGCAAGGATAAAAATGCGACGTAAAGTACGATCTGCCATAGAATCTCGCCTTTTTGCAGTGTAATCGTTATATAAAGTAAAATATTTTAATAAAGATAGCATTTTAGCGCATAAATAACATAAGAGTTTCGTATATTCGGGTTATAATCCCCCGCGCGAATGCGGAGACTTCATTATGAGCAACTCAACTTCTAACCCTACCCCTGGTTTAAGCTATAAAGATGCTGGTGTCGACATCGAAGCCGGTGACGCGTTAGTCGATCGAATTAAATCTGTTGCGAAACGCACCACTCGTCCTGAAGTGATGGGCGGATTAGGCGGCTTTGGCGCACTTTGTAAAATTCCTAAAGGTTATGAAGAACCTGTTCTCGTATCAGGCACAGACGGTGTTGGTACAAAATTACGTTTAGCCCTTAATTTAAACCGTCATGACACTATTGGTCAGGATCTGGTGGCCATGTGTGTGAACGACCTGCTGGTTTGTGGCGCAGAACCACTGTTCTTCCTCGACTACTATGCAACTGGTCACTTAAACGTTGATGTTGCAGCCAATGTAGTTACCGGGATCGGTCAAGGTTGTGAGCTTGCGGGCTGTGCACTGGTTGGCGGTGAAACTGCTGAAATGCCAGGCATGTATGAAGGCGAAGATTATGACCTTGCAGGTTTCTGCGTAGGCGTGGTTGAGCAAAGCAAAATTATTGATGGCTCTAAAGTCAAAGCGGGTGATGTTCTGATTGGTGTTGCGTCTTCAGGTGCACACTCAAACGGCTATTCTCTGCTTCGTAAAATTCTGGACGTGAAAAACGTTGACCTGACTCAAATCGTAGATGGCCGTCCGCTGGCAGATGCAGCGATGGAGCCAACCCGTATTTATGTCAAACCTATTCTTGAATTACTTAAATCTGTTGATGTTCACGCAATGGCGCACATCACCGGTGGCGGTTTACCTGGTAACTTACCACGCGTTCTGCCAAATGGTGCGCAAGCGGTAATTAACGAATCCTCTTGGGAATGGCCAGAACTGTTCAAACTGCTGCAAAAAGAAGGCGGTGTTGAACAATTCGAAATGTACCGTACCTTTAACTGTGGCGTTGGTATGGTATTGGCAGTGGATGCAGCGGATGCTGACAAAACTGTTGAATTGCTGAACCAGTTGGGCGAAAAAGCTTGGGCAATGGGTCACATTGTTGACAATGCAGAATCTGTTGAAGGTGCTGACGAAAAAATCCGTGTGATTTTTGCGTAATTGTCTATGTTGAAAATTGCTGTACTTGTTTCAGGCAGTGGATCGAACTTACAGGCCCTGATTGATGCCCGTCTTTCGGGACAAATTGTCGGGGTCATTTCCAACAAACCTGGAGCCTATGCGCTGGAACGTGCCCAAAAAGCCGGTATTGCCACTGCGGTAATTGAACACAAGCAATACCCAGACCGTGAAAGTTTTGATGATGTGATGCATCAACAGCTTTTAGACTGGGAGGTTGATCTGGTGGTGCTGGCAGGCTTTATGCGCATTTTAAGCGCCAAGTTTGTTAAAGCCTGGGAAGGGAAAATGCTGAACATTCACCCTTCTCTGCTGCCGCATTACAAAGGCATGCATACTCATCAACGGGTGTTAAACACGGGTGATGTCTATCATGGCTGTACGGTACATTATGTGACTGCCGAGCTGGATGCCGGTCAGGCGCTGGCCCAAGGGGTACTTACTGTATCGCATCAGGACAGCGTGGAAAGCTTGGCCAATCGTGTGCATGTGCTGGAACATCTGATTTATCCGCAAGTGGTGGAATGGATTTGTAGTGGTACGCTGCAGCACACACCAAACGCGGTGCTGTATCGTGGTCAGGTGTTAGCGCAACCGCTACAGTTCTGTCAGCGCTAAAATAAAAAGTAATATCTATAAAAAAACGCATCCTCGGATGCGTTTTTTTATGACCTGATTTTTCCCAAAAGTAATCTTAAGGTGCCTGATCCTGTAATAAGGATTTAATCATCTGTGCCACTTGCTCAGGCTGTTCCAGTGGGAACATATGACCGCCCGGCGCAACATGAAAAGGAATCCCGAATTTCTTCTCAATTTGCTGTGGAAACTTGCGGGCCAGAAACGGACCTTTCTCGGCCACCACCAGTTGTGCCGGTACTTTCAATTTGGCCTGTGGCAACCACCATAAAGATGGATTGGTACGGAAAATCTGTACTTCATCCATTTTAGGAATGGTAAGCGTCACCCCACCACGTACAGGATCTTCTGTCAGTGCATGGTCGATATAAGCCTGAAAACAGTCCGGATCAAAATCTTGATAAAAGCCTTTGGGTCTGAGCAGCTCGGCCGCCTGCTGACGTGACTCCCAATGATCACGGCGGCGTTTAGACAATCCCGCCGGTGACATTTTATCGAGGGCTTTCAGCTTCAACAGTTTCGCTACATGCATCACTAAGGCTTCTTTACCCATGATCATTGGCGGATCCAGCATGATCAGCTGGGAAAACAGTTCCGGGCGTTGCTGCGCGGCCTGAAAGCTCAGCACCGAACCAAGTGAATGACCCAGTGCAATCACCTTGCGGCCTTGTGCCTGCCGCACAATACTGTCAATCACCTGCTGGGTCAGACTGTTCCAGTGATTATCGATTGGATAACGTTTATCTGGCCCGAGCAAAGGCACATCAATCACGTCATAATCATCTTGCAGATGCTGAAATAGTTTTTGATAGACCCGTGACGGTACGCCATTGGCGTGAGCAAAATGGATTAATGGTTTCATTGTAATTTGGTACTTTGTTCAGATTGAATCTGCTGCGATACAGCGCTGGCCATCCCCTGACCTACCGCAGTGCCCATACGACCCAGCATCGAATCTAGCGGATTATATTCAATGGTATAGTTGACGGTTTTGTCGACTTTTAATTCACGTTTTAAAGTATTCATACTGCCCAGACGGTCAATAATCCCCAGTTTCAACGCCTGATCGCCGGTCCAGAATAAGCCGGAGAACAAGGTCGGATCATTGGCTTTTAACTTGTTGCCACGGCCCTGTTTGACTGCAGTAATGAAATGCGCATGCACATTATCTAGTACACCCTGAACATGGGCTTTTTGCGCTGGATCCACCGGTTGTGTCATCGACAGCAATGCCTTATTTTCACCGGAGGTCATGGTGCGATCTTCGACACCCAGCTTTTGCATTAAGCCACTGACACCATAATTCGGCATAATCACTCCAATCGAACCAACTAGACTGGATGGATTGGCAATAATTTCATCGGCAGCTGAAGCAATATAATAAGCGCCTGAAGCGCCGGTATCGCCAATCACCGCATACAGTTTTTTATCCTGATGCTGCTGTTTTAAATACTGGATTTCCTGCCAGATTTCATCGGACTGAACCGGTGATCCGCCCGGTGAATTAATATTTAGCACCACCGCCTTACTGCCGCTTGCTTCATAGGCTTTACGCAGTGATTTAATGGTATTTTCACTATTGACGCTCTGTTTATCCGCTGCGATGGTGCCCACAATATCGACCACGGCAATATGCGAACTGCTGGTCACGGCCGTAGCAGAATTATTGCTACAGCTTTTACCCATAATCACCAGCAGAATAAAAATATAGGCAAAGGTCAGGAACTTAAAGAAAATTCCCCAGCGTCTGGCGCGGCGCTGTTCTTCAACAGAGGCTAAAACCGCTTTTTCCAGTAACTTCCATTCGTTTCCTGTCGGTTGTTGTGCTGTGGGTGGATGGCTATTCTTGATTTCATTTTCTGGTTTAGGCGGCCAATCGGACATAAAAACAATCCAAAACTCGAGTTAATTTTCCTCCATTATATACGCCGAAAAACTGATTGCTGTCTAAATTGAATGTTTTCCCCTATAATATTTTCATTTTTAACCTTTTCTTTAGATTTCACTATACTGAATGACTGATAAACTCGCCCCAACGACTATCTCTCGTTTACTTCATTTTGTCAGTCGACAACCCCTCAGCCTTTCACGTTGGGCGGCCCGCGTGTTGGCGGCATTTTTGAATGTCTTTCAGCTCAGCAAGACCTCTCAGGTCATTCGCCTCAATTTAAATATTGCCCTGCCGCATTTAAATACGACCCAGCGTGAACAGCTGGCGCGTCAGGCCATTCGCAATGAACTCACCTCTTATTTTGAGTTTTTTAATATCTGGGGCGCAGAAAACCACAAGAATATTTCCCGCATTCATCAGGTGCATGGCGAACAGCTGTTACATGAGGCACTGGCTGCGCAAAAAGGCGTGGTACTGATTGTGCCGCATTTTGGCACCTGGGAAATCATGAATGCCTGGGTGGCGCAGCACACCGAAATGACCATCATGTATAAACCGGTGAAAAATCCATCGGCTGATGAGTTTGTCCGTAACGCTCGCAGCCGTGAACAGGCCAATCTGGTGCCGACCAATGACAGCGGTATTCGTCAGATTTTTAAGGCACTGAAACAAGGCGGAACCACGGTAATTCTGCCGGACCACACCCCGCATTTGGGGGGTGAAATGATTCACTATTTTGGTCTGCCACTTGAATCCAGCAACCTGAGCGCCAAGCTGATTCAAAAAACTAAAGCCGCTGCCCTGTTTCTGTATGCACTGCGCAATGAACAGCAAGGTTTTGATATTTTCATTGAAGCCATGGACGCACGGCTCTACGACTGTTCTGCCAATGAAGGCACCGCAATGATTCACCAGAAGATTGAACAGCTGATTGCCCAGCATCCGGAACATTATCACTGGAGTTATAAACGCTTTAAGGCACATCCAGCCTTAAGACGGATTTATGATATTCCTACGGATGAAGCCTTGGCGTTAATTCAAAATACCAAAGCTAATTCCGCTTAATCACGCCGCAGCCAAACCCGCATATGCCGATACGGTAGCACCTCATTCTCAGTGGGATAAAACTGGATGCTACCCTGCTGCGCGGTCTGCCATAAGGGAATTTTTAAGGCGTTCAGTCGGGCTTTTACCTGCGTGCTCGGATGGCCATAACGGTTATTCAGCCCCGCCGATGCAATTGCCAGTTTAGGCTCCAGCTGTTTTAAAAACTGGTAAGATGAACTGTGCCGGCTACCATGATGGCCAAGCACCAGCACATCCACTTTTAAATCCGGATAATCCTGTAATAACTGATATTCAGTCGGCCAGCCTGCATCGCCCATCAATAAAAAGCGTGAGTAAGGCTGAGCTTGTGCAAACTCAACCAGCAGCACACAGGAGCTTTCATTTTTCTGCTGTTCTACAGGATTTAACTGTTCCGGTTTCGGAGAGAGTACCTGAATCTGGATGCCCGGCTGCCACTGCCATTGCTGTCCTTGCTGGCAATAGTCAAAATGGCTATGAGGATTTACTTCAAGCTGAGCATTGGCATAGACCTGTTGCACCTGTAACTGTGGCTTTAAGGTCTGATAAGCGCCGCTATGATCCTGATCCAGATGGGTCAACCATAAATAATCTAACTGCTGCACGCCTTTGACACTTAAAAAGGGCTGGATAATCTGCCGGCCGATACTCCATTTCTGTTCATCATAATGACCGCCCATATCAATCATCATGCTGTGTTCACGATAGCGTAAAAAGATTGCCTGCCCCTGCCCAACATCCAGCACAGTAAGTTCCACCTGCCGAGAAAACTGATCCTGAAACAGCAAAGGCAACAAGCACAGCGCTGACCAGGCTTTAGGCACTAGACCTGCGGGAAGAAATAAAATCATCAGTCCCAGCACCAGACTCAGCAGCATCGGTGGGCTCAGCGCAACCGGAATCAGTTGCGGCACAAACAGCAAATCCAGCAACTGCAAACAACCCAATAACAGACTTAGCGCCAAGTCATTGAGCTGAAACAGCAACTGGCTCAGCGGTTCCGCCAGATAAAAACTTAAACCGGCCAGAATATCCAGCGGTACAGTCACCAGACCGATCCAGGGAATGGCCAATAGATTACTCAGCGGCGCAATCCAGGCAATCTGCTTGAAGAAGATGATCATCAGCGGAAACAGCGCAATAAAAATTTTCCATTGCGATTCAAATAACAGCCGGAAGCCCTGCCACAATTTCTGCATCAACGTCTGCTGCGGATGCACCGGTTGTTGCCGGAGGGTCTGGTAAATCCTTAACAGCACAAAGCAGGCGCCATAAGACAGCCAGAATGCCGCCGACAGCACACTCAACGGATCAAGCAGCAGCAATAACGAAGCACTACCAATCAACAAAGACAGCGGCTGTATCGGCTGCTTTAGCAACAGGCAGGCGCCTGCCACCAGACAAATCAGTAAAGTCCTGAGCGCAGGAATTTCAAACCCAACATAGGCACAATATACAAATACACAGCCCATAAACGGCAGCAACAGCAGATAACTGCGGGGCTGTCGCGCATATAATTCGGGCCAATAGCGAGTGACCAGGCGCTGCAGCACAAAACACAGCATGGCGGCAAAAATCAGCACATGCGGCCCGGAAATCGCCAGCAAATGACTCATCCCGAAACGCTGAAACTGCTGCTCGGTGGCTTCATCGAGTAAACTTTTATCGCCAGTCAGCAGTGCCAGTATTAAGCCGGGATGCTGCAATGCCTGCTGCTGGATAAAGTCACGAATCTGTAAACGCTGTGTTTCGATCCACAATTTAAATTGCGGCCAGAGTTGCTGATGCTGTCTTAAATGTGCCCCAAATCCCAGCCGATACAGTTCCGATTCAGTCAGTTCCACAATCGACTGGACCTGAAAGCCGCTCATGATATTTTGCTGGAGATACCACTGCTCTACATCAAACGCACCCGGAACGGCAAAACTGTGCGCCGGCAAGGTCTGCCCCTGTAAACGATAATAACGCCCCAGCTGTAGTTCCTGTTCAGCCGGCAGCAAGGCCAGCCATTGCACCGGCTGGCTATGCCGGTTCAGCACCTGAACCGGTTGCCGGAGCTGGCTGCTACCCAGCTGATTGATTTGCTGGACATAGACCACCACCTCTGCCGGCTGGCGGGTCAGTTCACGAAATATCAACCGCTCTTGCAACTGGTTTTGGGCAAAATTCAGCCCCAACAAAAATGTAATGACAAATGCCACACAGGTATTAATCAATTGGATGCCCAGATGGGACCAATGTAAAGCAGCTATTTGCTGTAAAAGCAGGATAATCAGTAACAGGCCTGACAACCAGAGCGGGAAATCCAGCATCGGCCATAGCGTTTTGCCCATACAGGCAATACCTACAATCCAGCCGGCACCCATGATTTTGAACATGTCGTTTTCTGTCTTATTTTTATTTTGAGCAAGCATAAAGCCCACCGGAGTAGGCTTCAAGGGTCATTGATCTGATAATCGGGTTTTAGTCGGGTACCCAGATGCCATCCTGCATATGCAAAATGGTATCGGCCGATTTGGCCAGCTCTTCATCATGGGTCACAATTAGCATGGCCATATTAAACTCACGGCGCAGCTCGCGTAACAGCTCAAAAATCTTGATGGCGGTTTTACGGTCCAGGTTCCCGGTCGGTTCATCAGCCAGCATGACTGCCGGCTTGGTGACAATGGCACGCGCCAAGGCCACACGCTGACGTTCACCACCCGACAGTTCACCCGGTTTATGGGTCAATCGATGCGATAAGCCCACCCGATCCAGCAGATATTCGGCCTGCTGTTTGACTTCTTTAAAGTTGCTTTCCTTACGCAGCATCAAGGGCATTGCCACATTTTCCAGCGCACTAAATTCAGGTAGCAAATGGTGGAACTGATAAACAAAGCCCAGATATTGGTTACGCAAATAACCACGCTCAGCTTCGCCTAAATTGTCAAAGCGCTGGCCATTTAAATAAACCTCGCCCTGACTTGGACGATCAAGCCCGCCAAGGACGTGCAGCAAGGTACTTTTACCTGAACCACTGGCGCCGACAATCGACACAAATTGTCCCTGTTCGATTTTTAAATCGAGGCCGCGCAGTACATCTACTGTGGTTTTGCCGTCAGTAAAATGTTTAGTGACCTGTTTGGCTTCTAGTACAGTTTTATTCATAACGAAGCGCCTCTGCAGGTTGAATTTTCGCCGCGCGTAACGCCGGATAAATTGTGGCCAGGAAACTTAAAATTAAAGACAGGCTGACAATGACCACGACATCTTGCCATCTTAAATGCGATGGTAAGTAGTTAATGAAATAGGCATCAAACAGATTCAAGCCCAAAACATTATTCAGCCAGGCAATAAAACCACTGATGCTGGAGGCAAAAATAATTCCAAGAATCGCGCCGGAGACTGTCCCGATCACGCCAATTACGGTCCCTTGCACCATAAAGATTCGGGTAATCGTGCCCGGAGATGCACCTAAGGTCCGTAAAATTGCGATATCGGCTTTTTTGTCAGTCACCACCATCACCAGAGATGAGACAATATTAAAGGCTGCGACCAGAACGATTAAGAACAGTAACAGGCTGACCATGGCCTTTTCCATCTGAATCGCACTGAACAGGTTACCATGGGTATAGGTCCAGTCTGAAGCATAGAAATTGGCTGGCAGTTCACTCACAATGTCGTTGGCAACGGTAGGTGCGGCAAAAATATCGTCCAGCTTCATGCGTACGCCTTGTGCGCCATCCGGCAGACGTAACAGGGTCGAAGCATCATTCAGGGCGATATAGCCCATCATCGAATCAACTTCGGCACCAATGCTGAAAATCCCCACAATGGTAAAACGTTTAAAACGTGGCACCACACCGGCCGGTGATGGCGTTGCTTCAGGCAAGACCAAAGTAATACTGTCATTTAAACTGAGGCCCAAGGCATCGGTCATTTGCTTGCCCAGCACAATCCCAAACTCGCCTTTTTTCAGGTTATCAATGCTGCCTTCCACCATATGCTGATGAATAATCGAAACTTTCTTCTCATATTCCGGCTCGATACCGGTCACCATAATGCCGGAAACCTGACCGTGTGCGGTCAACATCCCCTGTAATTGGGTAAACGGTGCAGCACCTGTAACATGCTCATGTTGCTCAACTTTTTTTGCAAGTTCAGGCCAATCTGTTAAAATCTGGGTAGATGAAACAGTCGCTTGCGGAATCATCCCCAAGACCCGGTTCTTCAATTCACGGTCAAATCCGTTCATCACAGATAACACTGTAATCAGAACAGCAACACCTAAAGTGAGACCGATCATTGAAACCAGAGCAATAAAAGAAATAAAGTGATTACTGCGCCGAGCGCGCGTATATCTCAACCCTATATATAGCGAGATTGGTTTAAACATACCATCTAGTCCGAGGTAATACATTATGGAAAATTTACAGCATCAAAACGCTCAAAATGAACGTCGCGTGATGTCACGTATCGATGCTGCGTTGAGAATCAACTATCAGCTTATTTCTGATCAAGTTGCTCTTAATGATCCTTACGATCCTAATTTTATGTTGCCGCGTTATTTTCTACTACTCGCTGAATTAGATCAATTTGATCATGCGCTTAACTACGAATTAGAACAATTATCTGAAAAAGATCAACAAATTGCTCGAATCTTATCCTTATTCAACCAAAAATTAAACCTGATTACCGGTTCTTTATACGATGCAATTGTACAAAGCATGTTACCTGTACCAGAACAGGTCAACTTTTCCGAATGCGGTTTAAGCTTCTACAGCGAGCGTGAAATTGCCGATGGCAGCTATATTCACGTGACCTTAAGTCATCCGGAAAATTTCTTTCATATTGCTGCAACTGCCCAGGTGGTCTATAGCAATGCCGAAGATAATGGCCGCTATCGTACCGGGGCCTATTTTATTACTTTACACCCGCAAGACCGCAGCAAACTGGCCGAAGTCATCCAGCAGTGTCAATCTAAATAAGTTTCAGGATGTGCCTGTTTACGTGCCAACGCCCGGCTTGCACGTAAATCATGGAAGAAATATAAGAACAAGCCAAACAATAAGACCAAAGCTCCGATCAGCACTGTCAAGCTCAGGGCTTCCTGATTCAGAAATGCACCAATTAGCAGGGCCAGCATTGGGGTCATGACAGTGGTCAGTGACAATGTGGTCGCCTGAATATTCTGTACCAGCTTAAAATAACAGAACATGGCAATCAGTGAAGCCATCACCACCGTATACAGTAAAGAGAATAAAGCCTTGGTTTCCGGAATTTCAGTCGGTGCATAAGGCCAGATTATTGGCAACATCAAAATTGCCATCAAGGTTGAAATCAGGATTGAACCAGTGGCCTGTGCCACAGGTTCCACCTTGGCATTCACTTTTTTGACCCAGAAAATGGACATGGCATAAATCAGCACGCTCAGCAGCATCAGACCAATCCCGACCGGCTGTACATGCTGGTTTTCTCCGCCCAGACAGATAATACCCAGTCCCAGCACTGCAACCAGCATCCCGAACCATTGCAGTTTTTTCAGACGCTGCTGAAAGGCAAAACGCCCGATCAGGCCGGCAATAATCGGTGCCAGACCAAACATCAGTGCAATCATGCCCGAACTTAAATAGCTGGTGGCCAGATAGGTAAAAATCTGGGAACCAAACAGGCTGCAGGAACCGGCCACATAACTATGCAATGCCGTCTGATCAACCGGAAAACGCACTTTGAGCAACAACAAAAAGATAAAGGCCAGCGGCAAGGCAATAAAAAAACGTAAAGCCAGCGCCCACAGCATATGCAGATCCGACACACTCCAGACAATCGCCAGCGGTGTCGAGGCCCAGATAAACACCAGCAGCATATAAGTCAGGGCAATATTATTTTTTGAGGGCATGTAATTCAGCCGGTTTTACGTTTTTGTTTTTGAATGGTCTGATCCAGACTGCTGGAAAATTCGCGTTTATCGCGTTCGGAAATTGGTGGTGGCCCACCGGTCTGTACGCCAGCGCCGCGTAGAGTATCCATAAAATCACGTAAATGCAGCCGCGCTTTAACATTGGCAGTGGTATAGATTTCACCACGTGGATGAATCGCAATACCGCCCTTTTCAGTCACCTGCGCTGCCAGTGGAATATCCTGAGTTACCACAATATCGTTGGCCTGCATCCGCTCAACAATTTCCTGATCGGCCGCATCTGCGCCGCTCATGACCTGCAAGGATTTAATCCGCACCGATGGAGTAATGCCCACATTCTGATTGGCTACAAAAATTACTTCGAGCTGATAGCGGTCAGAAGCCCGGATAATCACATCTTTTAAAATTCTTGGTAAGGCATCGGCATCCACCCACAGCTTAAATGGCAGCACTTTCAATTCCGGCAATTTTGATGTCCCTAGTGTAGCAAAATTCACTCAACGTCGCGGTGGGAAATACAGGCTTTTTCACCAAGATAATGCTGGAGTAATAACACGCTGAATCAGCTGATTTTGCTTAAGCAGCTTAAGCTCATCCTTTGACTTTTCTCATCATTTCAGGCATTTTCAAAGGAGAAATCGGCGCCCCGACTTGAAAAATTTAAAACACCCTCGATTAAATAGATTAAGGCCACTCGACATTCTCTTAACGTGCTTATGAAAAATCAGAACAGACCAGACATTATTACCATTGAAGATCAAAGTTTTGGCAGCCATGTAGAGCATTGGACGCTGCTCACCGATCAGCCGAATGTTGATGTTCCCAAATGGTTAGGTCAGGCACTGGATGCACCCATCATGCCAATGGGGCTATGCGCACAAGAATGTGATATGGATGACAGCACCTGGCTGATTCAGGGTCCGGTCAAACAGCCGATTCAACTGGCGCAGGTCATTGCCGTAGAGGCCAATCAGCCGAAAGCGGTTAAAACGGCCTTTCCATGTTTTGAAAGCCCGTATAAAACCCCGGTGACCATTGAACGAATTATTAGCTGCCCTTCCAATACCCAGGCGGTTTTGGGATTAAATCTGGGTGAAAACACCACGGTCTATGCCTTTGACAGTCTGTATAGCGTCAATCACCACCAGTACCAAAAAGACCAGACTTATATCGCGCATCTGAATGGTTGGGCTTACGAGCTGGAAGCCGTGGCAGAAGATGAGCAACTGATTGTTGATGATCCGGCCTCGATTAAACATCACCGTGCCTTAAATGATATTCTGGCGGCCAATAATGGTGTTGCCCCGGCCAATTTGCAGGAACAGATTGACGCCTGGGAGCCAAAATCTGAAGAAGATAAAGCCCCGGTGACCGTGAATTTCTCCAAAATGGTGGCCTATTTATATGGTGAAGTCTTAGGACAGGAAGATGAAGCCTGGTTCCAGGGCAATGTGGTCGGTAAAACCCAAGCGCAATTTATGAATCAGGATTACACCCTGTATGATGTCTGCCTGATTCATGAAGACAACCAGCCAGCCACTTTAATCCGTATTGCGACCAAAGAACCCAAGTTTGCTGATTTTGAAATTGGCCAGTTCATTCGCGGCAATATCTGGATTCAGGTCAGTATTTACGCGAAAAAACAATAATTTATATTTAAAGAAAGACCTGCTTCAATATGAGCTTTCAGCTTGAAGCAGGTCTTTTTTGTATCTTTTGAATTTATTTGATTATATTTTATCCACAGTTTTATTCTAAATAGCACTATTTTAAATTCAAAAATCACTTATTTATCCACAGTTTTAAATTTTAAAGCTTATTATTTAATCTCTATTGATTTTCATAGACTTAGATTAAATCTGTTTAAAAATTGAATATTGAATAAATCCGGTCAACAGAATGAAGAGATGATGTTCTGATTTTAAATCGGCTGAAAAGTTTATTAAGGAAAATGTATTTAGTACTTTATTTAACCAATTTTTTATGTTAATAATATGTGACAAATCGAAAGTATCAACGATAAATAGATCACTGGAATATAATATCTATGAAAATCGTGCAAGAAGAAAACTTACAATCTGTTGAACATCAAATGGGTCAGCGTTATCGTCTGGATAAAATGTCCTGCCTGTTTTTTGTTCTGGGCATGATGATTTCTGCCTACCTGCTGCATCAATTTATTTTTTAATCCGTATTCCATATCCCATAAAAAAGCCCATCCTGATGATGGGCTTTTTCGTATACGCTGGATTAGCCGTTGCGTTTGGCAAAGTCATCCATAAAGTTAACCAGTGCCTGAACACCTTCAAGTGGCACGGCATTATAAATGCTGGCACGCATACCACCAACTGAACGGTGACCAGCCAGATTCAACAGATGATTGGCTTCCGCTTCTTGCAGGAACTGTTTTTCCAGATCGGCATTGGCCAGCGTAAATGGTACGTTCATGATCGAACGGTTGGCTTCAACAATCGGGTTGGCGTAGAAATCGCTTGAATCGATATAACCATAAAGCAGTTTGGCTTTTTCAAGGTTGGTCTGATGCATGGCATCAACCCCACCATTTTCCAGTAACCATTCAAAAACCAGACCGGATAAATACCAGGCATAGGTCGATGGCGTATTCACCATTGAACCATTTTTCGCCTGATCTGAATATTTCAGGATGCTTGGAATTTCCGGCTTGGCCTGATCCAGTAAATCTTCACGGATAATCACCAGGGTTAAACCTGCCGGGCCAATATTTTTCTGTGCACCCGCATAAATTAAACCAAACTTGCTAACATCTAGCGGTGCAGACAGAATGCTAGATGAATAGTCACACACCAACGGCTTGTCGGTTTCAGGAATGCTGGCAAATTGCAGACCGCCAATGGTTTCATTGTCGGCATAATGCACATAAGCTGCATCTGCAGATAAATCCCACTCGCTTTGCGCGCTAATCGCATGTTTACCATCAATCTGAATACCTGCGTTCACGACATGAATATCGCCATAACGCTGTGCTTCTTTTAATGCTTTTTCAGACCAGATACCGGTATGGATATAATCGGCCTTGTCATTTTTACCGAGCAGGTTTAATGGAATTGCCGAGAATTGTAAGGATGCCCCACCCTGCAAGAACAGTACTTTATAGTTCTCAGGAATGTTCATGAGTTTGCGTAAATCGGCTTCTGCTTTTTCTGCAACCGCAACATAATCTTTGCTACGATGGCTCATTTCCATGATCGAAAGGCCTTTGCCGTGCCAGTCCAGCATTTCTGCTTGAGCTTTTTCTAATACGGCAGTGGGTAATGCAGCAGGGCCAGCACAGAAGTTGTACGCGCGCATGATTTTTCCTTGTCAAGGTGAAACACAATAAAATAGGCATTTAACCACATCTTGCTCGGGCTTGCACAAAATTATTTCAATCTTGGCACGCAGATACAGTCGAAAAATCAATATAGATTCACAAGATAATTTGAAATTTTCCAGCAGATTGGAAACCTATCTCACTCTATATCTAGCCCAATGTGGATGACCTCTTTCTATTACTTAAATACATTTTGCACTGATCTTGAATATATATGCAGTAATACGCAGCGATCTGGTAAAGCTTAGTAAAATGTAGTGATTAAGAGTGCACTCACTCACCAAATACCTGAATATTCAAGTTGCGGATTTTACTGCTACCGCCCGGCTGGTCAAAGCTGACGTCATATTGCACCAGATTTTTCGGATATGCATATTCATAGCTAATCTTGTACTGACCCGGCTGATTACTACCGGTTTCAATACTTTTGGTCATCAGGGTACGCGATTTATATTCGCCTTTTGGAATCACCTTGGCAAAGCGTTTCATGACTTTCTGGTTGTCCTGAAAATGGCTTTTGAGTTCTGGTTCGAGATGATTCAGAAACTGCTCGAACTCGCCATCACGTAAATTGTCATAGGCCGCCTGTGCCACCTGTTCCTGCTGCGGACTCGGATTTGGAATGGCGTCCATGGCTTTTTGACCCAGCTGATCACATCCGGCCAAAGCCAGAACACTCAAGCCTATCCATAATTTAAGCTGCATATCGGGTTATTCCTGTACGGTACTGTGTAAAAAAGGACGCCGAAGCGCACTGCTGTCCCACAATTTTTCACAAGAGGAAGCTCATTTGAGCTTCCTCTTGTTTTATGGGTATTTTATCGGGTGAAAATAAAGCTTTTAAAGTTCTTCTTTCAAACAAATTCACTTGAATTATTCTGA